>JAYTSB010000545.1:0-1874 GCA_043745825.1 Actinomycetota bacterium
GGTCGCCGTTCGACCCGCTGGCATCGGTGGCTCCCCGCCTGCAGAGCCCGAGCTGGAACCACGTGATGGGCACCGACCAACTCGGCCGCGACGTGTTCACCCGCACGCTGTGGGGCGCGCGTATCTCCCTGCCGGTGGCGTTCGCGGTCATCATCTCGTCGGTCATCATCGGTACGATCGTCGGGGCGCTCGCCGGGTACTTGGGCGGCTGGGTGGATGCTGTGCTGATGCGCCTCGTGGACATCACGATGGCGTTCCCGCCCATCCTCTTGGCGATGGCCATCACGGCGTCGCTCGGGCCCAGCATACGCAACGCGCTCATTGCGATGGTGCTCGTTTGGTGGCCCATCTACGCACGATTGCTGCGCGCCCAGGTGATCGCAGTGAAGCAGCGCGAGTACGTGGAGTCGGCCGAGGCAATCGGCGTGAGGCGGTTCACGATCCTGCGCCGCTACGTGCTGCCGATGGCCTACACGCCGGTGTTGGTGAACATGACGATGGACTTCGGCCAGGTCGTGCTCTTGACCGCATCGCTGAGCTTCATCGGCCTCGGAGCCCGGCCGCCGTCACCCGAATGGGGCGCGATGATCACCGAGGGCGCCACACAGTTCTACAGCTGGTGGATGGCCACCAGCCCGGGCCTGGCCATCCTGGTCGTGGTGCTCGCCTTCAACTACCTCGGCGATGCGCTGCGCGACTCCTTCGACGTGAAGTCGGGCCTGTGATGGCGGACCCGATCCTGAGCCTGCGCGACCTGCGCGTCACGTTCCCAACACCAGCGGGCCCGGCGCGAGCGGTGCGCGGCGTGGACCTCGACGTCTTCGCCGGGGAGTCCGTGGCAGTCGTGGGCGAGAGTGGCTCCGGCAAGAGCGTCACCATGCTCGCCACGCTCGGCCTGTTGCCCAAGGCAGAGGTATCGGGCAGCGTCAAGTACGGCACCACTGAGCTCGTGGGTGCCAACGTGGACACGTTGCGCTCCATCCGTGGCCGGCGGATTTCGATGGTGTTCCAGGACCCGATGACGTCACTCAATCCCGTGCTCTCCATCGGCAAGCAGATGGCGCTGGTGATGAAGGCGCACCAGCCGAAGCTCTCCAAGAAAGACAGCCGGACCAAGGCCGTCGACCTACTCGACCAAGTAGCCATCCCCCAGGCCGACCGACGCGTCGACGCCTACCCGCACGAGCTGTCCGGTGGCATGCGCCAACGTGTGATGATCGCGATGAGCATCGCCAACGACCCTGAGGTGCTGATCGCGGACGAACCCACGACTGCGCTTGATGTCACCGTGCAAGCGCAGATCATGGAGCTGCTGTCGAACTTGCGGGTGGAGAAGCATCTCGCGCTGGTGCTCATCACACACGACCTCGGCGTGGTGGCCGGTAGTGCTGACCGCGTGGCCGTGATGTATGCCGGGCGGATGGTGGAGCACGCGTCGGTGCGCGACGTGTTCGCCCGCCCGCAGCATCCGTACACGCGGGCCTTGCTCGAGTGCCTGCCACGGTTGGATCGGAAGACGGAAGTGGTGAGCTCGATCGGCGGCACCCCACCGAACCCGGCGGACCTGCCGCCGGGTTGCGCGTTCGCACCGCGCTGCTCACTGGCGATTGCGTCGTGCAAACAGGTGGAGCCGCAGCTGCAGCCGTCCGGCGCCAGCGAGGTGGCGTGCCCGGTGTCCGCCGGCAGCCTGCCGACGGAGGCCTTCGAGTCATGAGTTTCTGCAGATGAGCGCCGTTTCCGCATCCTCCACCGCTACCGCCTCCGCCGCGCCGCTGCTGTGTGTGACTGACCTCGTCAAGGAGTTCAAGGTCCGCGTCGAGGGTGGTAAGCCCGGAGTGCTCCACGCCGTCAGCGGTGTCAGCCTCACCGTGCAG
>JAYTSB010000546.1:0-2241 GCA_043745825.1 Actinomycetota bacterium
TCGGTGCGGCCTTCGCGCTTGAGGTCGCGGTTGTCGGTGAGGTCACCGACCGCCTGCTTGATCTTGCCCTTGGCCTGATCCAGATCCTTGTCCATGATGACGTCCCTTCGGTATGTGTCACCTTCACCGTTCCCGGGTGAACGGCGGACGAAACGCAACGGCTCCGAGATCGACGTCACTCGGCTTCACGTCACTCAGCTTCGAGCACGAGCCCTTTCAAGTACGCCGCCTCGGGGAACGACAGGGGCACGGGGTGATCGGTCGGCTGGTCGAGCCGACCGATGATGCGCATCGTGCGCTTCGCGTCCAGCGCGGCGCCGGCCACCACCTTCTGGAACAGCTCGGCGCTGACGCCACCGCTGCAGGAGAACGTCATCAGGATGCCGCCCGGCGTTAGCAGCTTGGCGGCGATCAGGTTCAGGTCCTTGTAGGCACGCGTGGCCCGGACGACATGGGCCTCGGTCTGGGCCAGCTTCGGCGGATCGAGCATGATCAGGTCAAATTGCCTGGCCTTGTCGCGCAGCGTGCGCAGCTCGGCGAACGCGTCACCGACGATCAGTTCACCGGCCTCCACGCCGTTGAGCTCCGCGTTCCGGCGCGCACCGTCCAGCGCAGCAGCGGATGAATCCAGGCTGGTGACGCTCGTTGCGCCGTGGGCCGCAGCGATCACGCTGAACGCACCGGTGTACGAGAACGCATTGAGCACCCGCCGACCGGCGGCATGCTCGGCAACCAACGCCCTGGCATTGCGCTGGTCGAGGTAGAAGCCGGTCTTCTGACCTTCGGCGATGGTCACCGCGTAGCGTTGGCCGCGCTCGCTGATGAAGGTCTCCGCATCGGGCATCTCGCCACGCAGCAGGCCGGTGCGGGGCTGAAGGTCCTCACGCTCGCGAGCATCGACGTCCGACCGCTCGTACACGCAGCGCACACCCGGCAGCGAGAACAGCGCATCCGCCACGACCTCACGCCACCGATCGGCACCGGCCGAACCGAGCTGCACCACGATGCTGTCGCCGTAACGATCGGCGATCACGCCGGGCACGCCGTCGGCCTCGCTGAACACGAGCCGTGCTGCATCGGTGATCGCCACGAGGTGATCACGTCGCGCTGCAGCGGCCAGAACCCGAGCGGTGACGAGCGCATCGTCCACGGCCGTCTCGTCATCGAACGTCCACATCCGCGCGCGCAGCTGCGAGGCCGGTGCGTACGACGCTCGGCCGAGCACCTCGCCGGTTGCCGAGGTGACCAACACGGTCTGTCCGGGCGGTGGTGATCCCTCCACGCGCGCAACACCACCGCTGAAGATCCAGGGATGCCGGCGACGCAACGACTTCTCGCGCCCAGGGCGCAGCACGAGCGTGGGTTCCATGCACCCAGAGGGTACGGGGTGGAGCGAGGGTCAGCTTGCTGCTTGGCTGCAGCTGGTCAGCCAGTTCGCGTTGCGCATCTGCGCCTCGACGAGGTGCGTGACGGAGTTGGCCAGCTCCTCCTGGTACCGCAGTGTCAATGCGAACTGCTGAGTCATTTGGATGAACTTGTCCTCGAGCTGGGTGATGCGCGCGAGTGCCGTCTCGTCGGCGGCCACCGATGCTGGGGCGGCGGTCACGGTCTCATCGCGGACGCGCTCGATGAGTCCGACGAGCGTTGCCTTCTCGCGATCGAGATCGGCTCGGGCCTCGGCACGGGCTGTCTCGACGGCTTGCTGGGAGATCTGTGCGTACGTGGCCATCGACGTGAACTGCGAGCGCAGTTGCTCCTCCACCATGGCCAGGCGCTCGCGTACGTCTGCGGCCGCAGCCTTGGCCGCCTGCTCGCCTTCACCGGGGAGGAACGATGCGCCGCTGTCGTTGTACTGCTGCCACATGTCGCTCTTGCGTCGCATCGCTGTCCCTTCAGTAACCCGCAGCGAGCCCGTCACTGCGTGTATGACTATCGGTGCGCTGATGCCGGTTCTTGAGCCCATTGCATTCGTTTGTGGCTTTGTTCACGGGGGTCACGGCTGTGCAAAGACTGTGTGAGGAATCGCCCAACAAAGTGCTCAAGTGGTTGCGGCCGCGTGCCGAAGACTTTCTCGCACCGGGCGGGCAGTGGGTTCGCTGTCGGTGTGTTTCGTAGAAACACAACATGCGGAGGGACGCACCAAGAATGAACAACCATATCGAAGTAGAAGAGACCAGCAGCAAGCGCGACAAGGGATTCACCCTCGTTGAATTGCTGATCGTGATCGTGATTCTCGGCATC
>JAYTSB010000547.1:0-6467 GCA_043745825.1 Actinomycetota bacterium
ACCTCGCGCACGCCGGGGATGGTGCGGACGTCATTGTTGAGCACGTTGAACAACTCGTCGTTGGACTCGCACAAGACCTCGGCGAGCACGTCATATCCGCCGGCGGAGAGCACCGCGTAGATGACCGATGGCAGGGCTCCCACCGCATCTGCCACGGACTGGGCGTCGCGCTCGACGGTGATGCAGAACATGGCCATCGCCGTGTAGCCGAGGGCCAACGGGTCGGTGACGGCCACGATCTGGAGTACCCCGGAGTCGGTGAGGCGCTGCACGCGCTGGCGGGTTGCGGCCGGCGACAGACCGACCAACGGAGCGAGATCGGCGTAACTCATCCGTCCGTCGCGCTGCAGCTCGCCGATGATTCGCTTGTCGATGCGGTCGAGACTCACGTGGGCGTACCCTAGAAGACGTCATCCCACCAACGCGGCCACCGCGTCGCGGAACACCTGCGTGTGCAGATCCACGTCTTCGCCTCGGTGATGCGGCGAGAGCAGTGCCATGTTGTGGAACGGCGTCAGCAGGATGCCGCGGTTGAGTGCCCACAGGTGCATGAACGCCTCCAGCGGCGGATCGACGGCTGCCGCCGCGGCTGCGCCGGTGCACGGCGGTGGGCAGAACGAGTACTCCGCCCGGCATCCGAGTTGCTGCACGTGCCATGGCAGTCCGGAATCGGCAATCACCTTGGCGACGCCGTCGCTCCATGCCGCGGCGAGCGGGACGGCCACGGCAAAGTCCTCGTCGCGCAGGCATGTGGTCAGCGTGGCCCGCATCGCGGCCAGCGCGAGTGCGTTGCCGGTGAGCGTGCCCCCGACGCCGCTGATGTCGATCGACTCCGACGCGATCGGGCCGGCAAGTCGGTTGGCCACCGCGGCCGTCATGCCGTAGGCCGCAGCGGGCATCCCCCCGCCGATGGTCTTGCCGATGACGACGATGTCGGGATCGAGTTCCCATGCCGCGGTGCCGCCACCGGGGCCGAGGCAGATCGTGTGTGTCTCGTCCATCACCAGCAGCACGTCGTGCCGACGGGTGACCTCGCGCACCGCCCTCAGGTAGTTGGGCGCGGGCAGGACGATACCGATGTTCGTCAGCGCAGGTTCCATCAGTACGCACGCAACGTCGCCGTGGGACAGCGCAGCGTCCAGCGCGGCGATGTCGTTGAACGGCACGATGCGCGTCGTCTTCGATGGATCCACCTGGGGGCCGAGCGAGCCGGGACGGGCCGTGACCAGGCCGTCGGAATCCAGCACGGCGAGCGTCTCGTCGACGGTGCCGTGATAGCACCAGTCCATGACCGCTACCAGGAGCCGTCCGGTGAGGTGCCGGGCGAAGCGCAACACAAAACGATTGGCATCGGTGGCGGTCATCGCCATCTGCCAAACCGGCAGCCCGAATCGACGTGCCAGCTCAGCGGCCACCCACCCGGCATCGTCGTTGGGCAACATCGTGGTGATCCCGCGCAACGCCTGGCGGTGGAGTGCCTCGGCCACCTGGGGCAGACCGTGCCCCACCATCGCGCCGGTGTCGCCGAGGCAGAAGTCCACGTACTCGTGGCCGTCCACGTCACCAAAGCGCGCCCCGGATGCCTCCGCGAAGAACACGGGAAACGCCCCCGGCCAGCGCGTCATCCACGGCATCGGTACCCCGCCGAGCAGGTGAGCACCAGCCGCACGAGCCCGCTCCGCGGAGACCGGGTGGTTGGCCACGAAGCGCTGCTCCTCGGCTGCCAGGAGACGATTCAATCGTTGGCGATCGATGTCCATGGACGCAGATTAGATCGTTTTCAGTGTCACCGGCAATTGTTTCAGTCGAACAACCGCTCCTGCACGAGCGAAGGAGCGCGCTCATGTCGCTGGGGCAATGGATCGAGCGCGAGCCTGCCGGTCGTGGCCAGGACGCGCAGATCGTCGTGGAAGCGCCGGGCCAGCACGAGAGCGTCAACATTGTCCGGCGTGTGGATGAACACCGTGGGGCTTCGGCCCTCTGCCAACCAGGCCGCCACAACGGGCAGCCACGGCTGCCAGCCGGCAATGGTCTCGGCCGGGTCGGTGCGCCCGATGCAGCGCACGACCGGCGTGTCCGTGACCGCCTCCCGGCGCACCGGCACGCGCGGCTTCTGGACCCACGCCTCGCGCTCGGCGTCGTCGGTCGGCGCACGTCCGAACAGTGTGGTGGTGTCCATCAGCACCCGCTCGGTGCCTGTGTCGGCCAAAAGTCGCTCCAACGTGGACTCCGCTCTGCCGTTGGTGAAGAAGTCCGGATGGCGGACCTCCACGGACCAACGCACGTGCTGCGGGGCGCGACGCACGAAGGCTGCGAGCACACCGAGATCGCCCGGACCGAAGGAGGCCGGCAACTGGATGGAGAACGGTCCCAGACGGTCGCCCAAGGGCTCGAGCAGTCGAATGAACGCAAGGAGTTCGGCGTCGGTATCACGCAGACGCTGCTCGTGGGTGATCGAGCGCGGCACCTTGAACAGGAAGCGGAAGTTCGCCGGAGCCGTCGCCGCCCAACGCCGCACCGTCTCCAACGCCGGCAGGGCGTAGAACGTGGTGTTGCCCTCGACGGCCGTGCAGTGCGTGACGTACTCGGCGAGCTCCTCGCCCGAGCGGGTGCCCGCCGGATAGTGCCTGCCCACCCAGGCCCGGTGAGTCCACATCGCGCAGCCGACACGCAGCGCGGCGGCGGGCGGGGCGGGCGAGGCGGGCGGCACGGCACCACGCTATTAGCCTGACGGCGATGTCCGCTGACGAGATCGTGCTGAGCATTGCCGGCCGTGATGTCGCCATCACACACCCTGACAAACTGTTCTTCCCGACGCACCAGGAGACCAAGCTCGACCTCGTCGAGTTCTATGTGGCGATCGAGGAGCCGCTGATGCGCGCGATGCTCGACCGGCCGGTGCTGCTGCAGCGGTTTCCCAACGGCACGACAGGCTCATCGTTCTTTCAGAAGCGCATCCCGGACTCGGCCCCGGAGTGGCTCACCACCACCATCGTGCAGACGCCGAACGGCACCGAGTCGCGGGCGCTGGTCATCGCCGACCTGGCTCACTTCGTGTGGGCCGTGAACATGGGCTGCCTCGGCTTCCACTCCTGGCCGATCCGGGCCTCGCAGCCGCAGTTCACCGACGAGCTGCGCATCGATCTGGATCCAGGTCCGGGCACCACGTTCGCGATGGCGCGCGAGACCGCGCATGAGACCAAGCGGCTCTTCGACGACGTGGGCATGGTGAGTTGGATCAAGACCACGGGCAACCGCGGCCTCCACGTGTACGTGCGCCTCCTGCCGCAGTGGGACTCATACGCGGTTCGTTCAGCCGCCGTCGCCGTTGCCCGCGAGCTGGAGCGCCGCCGCCCGGAGCTGGTCACTGCCTCGTGGTGGAAAGAGCAGCGCGGCGCGCGCATCTTCATCGACTTCAACCAGAACGCGCCGCACAAGACGGTCTTCGCACCGTGGTCTGTGCGTGCCCGCGATCACGCGCCGGTGTCGTGCCCGTTCTCGTGGGACGAGCTGGACACCATCGAGCCGAACACCCTGACAATGTCCGTTGTTCGCCGGCGCGTGGCATCGCAGGGCGATCCGTGGGCGGCGATGGACGCTGCACCCTGCTCGCTGGAACCGCTGCTGGAGTTGGTGCGGCGTGATCAGGCTGACGGCCTTCCCGATGCCCCGTGGCCGCCGGTCTACCCGAAGATGGCGGGCGAGGAATCCCGTGTAGCACCGAGCCGTGCGAAAAAGGAGGCAACGTCGGCTCCTCGCCGGAACCGCCCCAAATCGCGCCCTGCCTCGTCCGCGGAATCACCCGCTGAATCGCCCGCTGACTCGCCCGCTGATGACGAATGACTGCTGCACCGAGCGGGTACCGTAGCGACGTGCACGAGGGACAGCTGTGAAGGTAGCTCTGGCGCTGTGCCTTGTCGCGTCGGTCGGTTACGGGGTCGGCGCGGTCCTGCAGGCCGTCGGCGCACGCCGCGCCAATGCGCGTGGTGCTGACGGCATCTGGTCCATGGCCCGCCAACCGGTGTTCCTCACCGGGCTGCTGGCCGACTTCGGCAGCTGGGTGATCTCCAGGTTCGCGCTGCACACGCTTCCCCTGTTTGCGGTGCAGACCATCCTGGCCGGGAGCCTGGCCGTCACCGTGCTGCTCGCCGGCGCGGTACTGCACACCGAACTCGGCCCGCGCGAGAAATTCGCCGTCGCCGCCACCATCGTCGGCCTGATCGTGGTGGGAGTGTCCGCCGGCGAGGACCCGGCACGCGACATCACCCATCTGTTGAAGGTGTGCACGATGCTCGGCATACCGACCGTCATCGTGCTCGGCCTGCTGGCGTTGAAGCTCAACAGATCGGTGGTGCTGGCCGTTCTGTCCGGGGCCTCGTTCACCGGCAGCGCGCTGGCTGCGCGCGCCGTGCACATCCAGGACGAGTCCGTGGTGGGCATCCTCACCGAGCCCCTGATCTGGGCGGTGCTCGTCTACGCCGTCTTGGCCCTCGGGCTGCACGCCGTGGCGCTGATGCGCGGCAGCGTGGGCCCGGTGACCGCGGCGATGTGGTCCACCGAAGTGCTGGTGGCCACCATCGTCGGTGCCGTCGCACTCGGCGACCACATGCGTCCGGGCTGGACCGTTCCGGCCATCGCAGGCATCGGCCTGACCCTGGTGGCCACGGTCATCCTGGCCCGCTCGCCGGCCCAGGACCTGGAGCACCGCTCGATCCCAGCAGCCGTCCAACCAACGATCTCGGCATCCAAGCCGTTTTCCACCCGTCAGAGCTGAGCCCGCTGGCGGGTTCACGCCTGGAGGACGACGGGGCTCGATTGCCCTCACCCGAGGGCGATGGGACACAATTGCGGGATGACGATGACCGACACCGCCCACGCCGGCACGACCGAGTCGACCGTGGTCGATGCCGCGCTCGATGCGCTGCTCGCCGCCCACGCACCACAGGTGGAGAGCCACCACGAATTCCGTGGACACCAGTACGACGCTGGTCTGGCCTGGGTGCACTTCCCGGTTGGCTTCGGTGGCCTCGGTTTACGCCCCGACCAGCAGAAGCGGATCGACCAGCGCCTGCGCGCGGCCGGTGCCAAGCCAGCCGATCCAGGGTCGTTCTTCCTGGCCCTCGCAGGACCCACCATCGTCACTCACGGCACCGACGAGCAGAAGCGCCGGTTCCTGCGCCCGATGTTCACCGGTGAGGAACGTTGGTGCCAGCTGTTCAGCGAGCCGGGTGCCGGCAGCGACTTCGCCGGCCTGGCCACCCGCGCCGTGCGCGACGGAGACGAATGGATCGTCAACGGCCAGAAGGTGTGGAACACCATCGCCCACCTCGCCGACTGGGGCATGCTCGTCACCCGTTCGAACCCCGACACGCCCAAGCACAAAGGCATGACGTACTTCGCGATCGACATGCACAGTCCCGGCGTGGAGGTGCGCCCCTTACGCCAGATCACCGGCGAAGCCGAGTTCAACGAGGTCTACCTCACCGACGCGCACGTGCCCGACGCCAACCGCATCGGTGCCGAAGGCGAGGGATGGCGCGTCTCGCTGACGACGTTGATGAACGAGCGCAGCACCATTGGTGGGGGCGGCGGTGCACCCAAGCGGGGTTCCGGGGCGATCGCCGAGGCCGTCGCACTCTGGAACGGTCTGCCGGAGGACCGCAAGAACCCGGCTCAGAAGGATCAGCTGATGCAGATGTGGGTGCGCGCCGAGTGTCAACGGCTCACCAACATTCGCGCCGGAGAAGCCCGCAGGACCGACAACCCCGGGCCTGAGGGATCGGTCGCCAAGCTGGCGATGGCAGAGCTCAACAAAGCGCTCTTCGAGCTGTGCATCGATCTGCTGGGCGCCGACGCACTGGTCGGCTACGACTACACCTTCCGCCGCCCCGAGTCGTTGTCCACGGAGGGCATCGAGCACGGCGTACGTCATGCCTTCCTGCGGGTGCGCGCCAACTCGATCGAGGGTGGCACGAGCGAGATCATGCGGAACATCCTCGGTGAGCAGGTGCTGGGCCTGCCCGGCGAGCCCCGCGTCGACAAGGACGTGCCCTGGATCACCGTTCCCCGCAGTTAGTGCTCAGTGAGTGCGCGGTTGGTGCTGCCGTGCAGACGTTGGTTGTACGGAGTCGGGTTGTCCGCACAGCAGCCCGGGGCCCCGCACCGCAACGTCGCCGGCCGCTCATCGATGTCGAAGACAGAACTGGGGCGTCACCTGTCTCGATGACGTCTACTCCGTACAACGCAACGCGCCGAATGGACCATCGCCGTTTCCTTCGTCCAACTTGACCGGACAGGTAATGTCACGGTGCCCGTTCTGCGGAGGGTGGTCCGGTGGTTTGGATGGTGCCGTTGGGGTAGGTGATGGTCAGCGTCCGGTCGGGGTGGAGCACGAGGTGCCATCCGCCTTCGTGGACGGCGTGGTGATGCCGTGTGCACAGTGGGAGCAGGTTGGCGAGGTCTGTTGG
>JAYTSB010000548.1:0-2558 GCA_043745825.1 Actinomycetota bacterium
AGTCCGACATTGACCTGCACGCTGCCGCCGCCCATCAACCCCACTTGGACAATGGTGCCCCTCTGCGCTACTGCCTGCAGGTTGCGGTCAATCTCCTCACCGCCGACCACGTCGAGGATCGTGTCGAATCCTGTGGGCACCGCCGAATTCACCTGCGCGAGCCAGTCGTTGGGTGAGCGATCAAGCACCAGGTCGGCACCCAGCGAACAGCACAGCTCGGTCTTGCCTGGTGAACACGTCACCGCAATTCGAGCGCCGACGGCCTTCGCAATCTGGATGGACGCGGTACCCACGCCCGACGCACCCGCGTGCACCAGCGCCCAGCGACCACTGGTCAGTCCGCCCTGCACGACGAGCGCGTCCCACGCGGTCAAAAACACCTCCGGGATGGCCGCCGCATCTTCCAGTGAGAGTGATGCCGGTACCGCCAGCAGTTGACGTCCGTGGACCGCGATGCGTTCCGCATAGCCGCCGCCCGCCTCGATACCCATCACTCGATCGCCGACGCTCCACATGGTGACCCGGGCGCCAACTTCTGCCACCGTGCCGGCGAACTCGAGGCCTGGAATCTCCGGCTGCAGGCGGCGCGGGTCGGGGTAGAGCCCCATCCGCTGCAGCAGATCGGCCCGGTTCAATGCAGTCGCAGCGATGTCAACGAGTACCTCGTCGGCGCCGTGCACCGGATCGGCGACATTCTCGATGGTGAGCACTTCGGGCCCACCGTGGCTGTGGAGTACGACTGCACGCATCGTGCCAGTCTCACACGTCAGGGAGCCGAGAGCACACGCACGACGCCGGCAACGGGGTCGACCTCGACGAGTGCGCCGTTGGGAATATCGCTGAGCGCGCGGCGCGCACCGATCACCGCCGGAATGCCCAACTCACGCGCGATGACGGCGGCGTGGCTCATCGGCCCACCGGCGGAGGTGACCACCGCTCCGGCAAAGGACAGCACCAAGTTGTAGGCGGGGGTCGTGCACGCCACCACCAGCACTTCGCCCGGGGCGAGCCGGTCCAACGCCTCCTCCGGCGAGGCAGCCACCCGGGCGATACCCGTGAACGACACGTTACCGATTCCTGCGCCGTGCATTCCGCTGGACAGCGTCCCGCCGTCCATACCCATGTGTCGCACCACGGTCTGGACGGTGCCCACCATCTCAGCGAGGGCAGGGGGTAGGACCGATAGCGGCGGGGCCACTTCCGCCGGGCCCAGCAACGGCGGAGGGGCGAGAGTGCGCTGCATCTGGCGTATGGCCAGCCGGGCGCGGAGCACTGACTCGTCGGGAAGGCCGGCGATGTCGCCGCCGAGAGCCTCAGCCGGGAGAAGTTCCATCACCAGGTTCCGGTCGCCGACCCGGCCCGCGGCGACGAGCCGCTCGCCCACTTCCAGCAGCGCCCGGCGAAGGAGGCCAACCGTCCACTCGGCGGTAACGGGACCGTTGTCGTCACGGAGGTCCAGGGCCGACCGCGCGCTCGCCAGCAGTCGATCGAACTCGTCGCGATGTGCCGCGGGAACCAGTTGACGGACCGTCGCAGTGTGCCGGTCGGTAGCGTCGGACGAGGCCAACTCGCGGGCACCCATGATGGTGGCGAAAACGATGTCGGGTCGCTCACCGAGGGTGAACCCGTCCACGTCGTAGCGCGAGACCAAGACCCATCGCCGGTGCTCGAGGTACCGCTCGACCGCTTCGGCGACGGGCGTCGACAGAGCGCACAACTCGGTCAGCGTGGCCGGTTCGGCCCCTGTTGCCGCCACCAGCGCCTGGATCGCCGCAGCCTCACGAAGCGGCCCGCTCGTGGACGGCGAGGCACCCTGCAGCAGGGGCAGCATCTGTTCAGCTGACAGCCCCCATCGCTCGCCCGTGAACAGGTACCGTCCGAGTGGCCCCAGGTCGTAGCCGTGCAACCAGAAGTGGTGTTGCCAGTTGCGGACGCAATTCTCCCAGCAAGCACGCACGTGAGCCATCAGTTCGGCGTCGGAACAGCCCTGCAGCGGCACTGACTGCAGCTCCATGTTCCCTGCCACGATCGCAGCACGTCCGCCGGCGTTCCAATCTGCGATCACTGCGTCCCACGGCTCCTCTGCCAGAACCCTGGTGGCCGTGCGGGCCCTGCGCCGCATCTCTGGGTGGACGCGGGCCGCAAGGCGCAACAGCAGCAGCGGAGGCAGCTTCGTCGACGGCTTGTCGGGTCTGATCAGAGGCCGCAGCCGCGAGTAGAGGCACCCGTTGACGAACTCGATCGACAACGTCTCCACCGGCGCGCCGAGCTCTGCAAACACCCGTCGCATCGCGACGGGTGACGTCTGGCGCATCAGTTCCTGCACCAGCGGCGTGCATCCGGCCGGCGCATGTGATTGATCGAGCGCCCATTGACCCGGCCCCGGTGGATCCCACGTGACGCTCATCATCCGACCTCCGACCCGGACGCTACATCGCCGGGGAACTACCCGTTGACGCCCAGGTGGTACACGAACGCCAGGCCTTTGATGTCGTCCCAGTCCACGTCGTTCACCTCGTCGCGGATGAAACCCATGCGCAGGTACACGCGTTGCGCGC
>JAYTSB010000549.1:0-2908 GCA_043745825.1 Actinomycetota bacterium
GCTCGGCAACCGACAGGTCGTCGACGACGGGACCACGGGGCTGTTGTTCCCCGTGCGCGATGCGGCCGCCTTGCAGGACCGCATCGCCCAGTTGGTGCATTCGCCGACACGGCGCGCGGCGATGGGTGCCGCAGGCTGCGCGAAGGCAGCTGACCAGTTCGACCAGCGTCAGGTGATCGAGGCCACGCTGCGGGTGTACCGATCAGGGCGTGGCTGAACGATCCTCGGGCAGCGCGTGCATCGTGACACCGTCGGGCTGGTCGACCCCAGACCGGCGCAGCACCATCGGCACGGTTCGCAGCACGATGCGCAGGTCGCCGAGCAGGCTCCGTTCGCGTACGTAGCGCACGTCGAGGGCCAGACGCGTGTCCCAGTCGGTGGCGTTGCGCCCGTTCACCTGCGCCAGACCGGTGATGCCCGGCTTCACCTCGAAGCGGCGGTACTCTTCACCCCGGTAGCGGTGCCAGTACTGGACGGGCAAGGGGCGCGGCCCGACCAAGGTGATCTGCCCGCGCAGGAGGTTCAGGAACGAGGGAAGCTCGTCGAGGCTGGACGATCTCAGCAGCCGGCCGAGCCGGCCGAGCCGCTCGGCGTCGTGCACCGGACCCTCGCGCCCGGGGGCCGCGTGATGCATCGTGCGGAACTTGAGCACGTCGAACGGCGCCCCGCCGAGCCCGAGGCGTCGCTGGCGAAAGAGAATTGGGCTGCCCAGCCCGAGGCGCACGGCGATAGCCACGAACAGCAGCAACGGTGCCCCGAGCGTGAGCACAACGACCGCTGCGGCCACATCGACCACCCTGCGCACTGCGTTGGACATCATGTGTTGTCGATGGTTCGCGTTGCTTGCCCGTCGAGCATCGTCAGAAGTTCGGCGATGGCCTCGGTCGCGTCGCCACGGATGCCGCCCACCGCCGGCACGGACCGCCCGATGGCGAGCGCGGCGGTGAACGACTCGTCGGGCCGGGAGCGTGCGCACACGGTGTTAGCCAGTAGGCCGAGCACGGTGTCGGCCACCGCGATTGGAGCCAAAGTGGGCTTCTCCGAGCTGGAGTAGGTGACGAGCGCTACCAACCCCACGGGTACCGGACCGGATGCCACGGCCAGGTCGAGCCTGTCTACCCCACCGTCCGCCCGCCGCACGCGCACCGGGCGCAGCCAGCCTGTCACCCACCCGCTCACCGGATCCACCAGCGCGTACTCATCGGTGAGAACGGTTGCTCCGGCCGCCACGGCGGCCACGCACAACGAACTCTTGCCGGCCCCCGACATGCCAGGCACCAACACTGCTCGGCCACAGTGAACGATCACCGCGGCGTGCACGGCAACACGCTGGTCGATTCGTTCCGCGGCGAAGAGGGCAAGTTCGGATTCGAGCCGGTCCCACTCTCCTGGTGATGGTTCGCCGTTGACCAGGGCCGAGGGTTGCGCGTCGGGCGGATGGATCTGGATCGACAGGTGCAGCTGCGCAGCTTTCGTACTCACATCCGACCTGGTCAGCCCAATTGGCGGCCAGCGGCTGGCGAGCATTGCGGCCATCGTTCCGGGAATCAGGACCTCGACCGCGGTGTCGTCGTCTGCGACGCCCCAGACCTTCGTGAGTGAAGGGCCCGCGGCGCCGTGAACGGGTGCCGGGTGGGAGGGGTACACAGGTTTGGCGCCCTCCACGTTTCGAGCGTAACTGAATCGACCGGGGTTTGGTGTCACCCTAATAGCCAGGAAACCCCCGCTAGGATTAGCGGGCCCTCTTCCGTGTCGGGAATCCGCATGAGATTGCAAGTAACCAACGAGTTCCGTGTCGAGCAGGTCGGTGGTGAGGTCATCGTGCTCTACCGCGCGGGCTCACTTGTCCACCGGCTGTCCGGTGCGGCAGTCCAGGCGTTGCGTCTGGCCGAGCAGGGTGTCGACGAGGCCGACGTACCGGCCCACGTGTCGTCAGCGATGCAGTCACTCATCCAAGCCGGTGTCGTGGCAGGTGCTGGTCTGTCCCGCCGCAGGCTGTTGCTCGCCGGCGGCGCCAGTGTGGCTGCAATCACGGTGACCACCATCGCCTTGGCGTCACCGGCCGCCGCCGCGTCCTGCCCCGCCGCAACGGTGCGCCTGGGTTCGGCCGGCAACTACGCGGTCCTCGGCGCGTCGACGGTCACCGACGCCGGAGCGAGCACGCTGAACGGCAGCCTCGGGCTCTGGCCCGGCACGTCGGTCACGGGTTTCCCTCCTGGCGTAGTGCTGCCGCCGTGGACGACCGACGTCGCCAATGCCGCGGCGATGCAAGCGCAGTCGGATCTGACGGTGGCATATAACGACGCAGCCGCCCGGCCCATCACTGCGACTACCACAGCCGACCTGGCCAACTTGCTACTGGGACCGGGCGTCTACTCGGGACCGGCGTTGTCACCACTGAGCCTCAGCGGACCGTTGGTCCTCGACGGCGGGGGAAACGTGAACGCGGTGTTCATCTTCCGGACCGAGTCGACCCTGACCACCGCCACCGCGAGCACGGTGACGCTGATCAACGGCGCCCAGGCGCGCAACGTGTTCTGGCAGGTCGGAAGCTCCGCGACCCTTGGCACATATTCGGTGTTCGCGGGCACCATCTTGGCGCTCGCTTCGATCACCGTCACCACGGGAGTGACGGTGAAGGGACGAGCATTGGCCCGCAATGCAGCGGTCACCCTGGACGGCAACAGCTTCACCCTCCCAAGTGGCGGTTGGTGTTGAGCGCCACTCTGGTTGAGGCCGGCGCTGCTTGTTAGCGACACGTTGCGTGAGGCTGGTTGGGCAGGGTCGTGATCACGTAGACCATCACAGTCGCAACCCCATAACCAGGCGCTCAGGGATCATATCGGTCGCCCGTACAACTCGAGATGAGCGTCGAATGAGGCGTCGATGGAGTGCTGTTGCGCCGCCT
>JAYTSB010000550.1:0-6921 GCA_043745825.1 Actinomycetota bacterium
CGACGCAGATCTTGGGAACCGTGGCCTCGGTGACAGCGGTGATCATCTTGGCGCCGTGGCGGATGATGCCGGCCCGCTCGACCTGCGTGCCGATCATGAAGCCGGGCACGTCGGCGAGGAACAGCAGCGGCACGTTGTAGGCGTCGCACATCCAGATGAACCGCGCCGCCTTGTCCGCCGAGTCACCGAACAGCACACCGCCCTTGTGCATCGGGTTGTTGGCCACGATACCCACGACGTTGCCGTCGAGGCGGCCGAACCCGGTGATCAGCTCGGGGGCGAAGAGCGGCTTGATCGCGAAAAAGCTGTCGGCGTCGATCACGCAGTCGACGAACTGATGCATGTCGTAGCCGGCGGCTTCGGTCTCCGGCAGCACGTTGCGGGCGAGGGGTCGGTTCGGCGGTTCCGCAGCGGTTGGGGCAGGGATGTCGCGCCAGCTGCCCGGCAGGTAGGAGAACAGCGTGCGGGCCTGCTCGATCGCATCGGCGTCGTCGACCGCGAGGTTGTCGCCGCAGCCGGACACCGTGGCGTGCATGCGTGCGCCGCCCATCTCCTCCAGCGTCACGTGCTCACCGATGACCTCCTCGGCCATTCGTGGCGATCCGAGGTACATCGACGCGTTGCCCTCGACCATGATCACCACGTCGCAAAACGCCGGGATGTAGGCGCCACCGGCTGCCGAGGGGCCGAACAGGCAGCAGATCTGAGGCACCTTGCCGGACAGCTTGATCTGGTTGGAGAAGATGCGCCCCGCGCCACGACGGCCCGGGAAGAGCTGCACCTGATCGGTGATGCGCGCTCCGGCGGAATCGATCAGCCAAAACAGCGGCACTTCATGGCGCAGCGCGTGCTCGGTGGCGCGGACGATCTTCTCCACGGTGCGTGCGCCCCACGAACCGGCCTTCACCGTCGGGTCGTTGGCGACCACATACACCGGCCGTCCGTCGATGCGTGCCATTCCGGTGACCACGCCGTCAGCAGGCAGATCGGCGGCCATTGTGTTGGCCAGCAACCCGTCCTCCACGAAGCTGGCATCGTCGACGAGCCGGGCGATGCGCTCGCGCACGAACAGCTTGTTCTGGCGGGCGAGCTTGTCGCCCTCCTTGGCCAGGTTGCCGGCGAGGGCGCGTGTCGAACGGAGCTCATGGTCCGAGCCTTCATCTCCAACGGGCGTCACGTCGTCATCCTTCCACCCGGCGTCGGCTCCTGACACACTGGCGCTGTGCCCGAGACCGTTGCCGACACTGCACCTCCTTTCGCCGGTCGGCCGCTGCCGGCGTGGTACGACGACGCCAAGTTCGGGATCTTCATCCACTGGGGGCCGTACGCGGTGCCGTGCTATGCGCCGGTTGACCACGACATGGGCGATCTGCTCGCCCAGCACGACTGGGCCGGCGTGTTCCGCAACAGCCCGTACACGGAGTGGTACCTGAACTCCTGGTCGCTGGAGGGCAGCCCGACGGCGTTGCACCACGCCACGACCTACGGTGACCGACCGTACGCCGGGTTCGTCGAAGAGTTCCGCGAGCGTTCGCGTCACGTGGGTATGCAGGCGTGGGCGGATCTGTTCGCAGCCGCCGGTGCGCGCTACGTCGTGCCGGTGACCAAGCATCATGACGGCGTCTTGATGTGGCAGAGCGAGACCCCGAACCCGCACCGCACCGGTTGGATGGCAGAACGTGATCACATCGGCGAGCTGGCCGAGGCCGTGCGTCGTCACGGCCAACGCTTCGGTGTGTACTACTCCGGCGGCCTCGACTGGACCTTCGTGCCGCCGCCCATCGACAGCCTGCCGGCGATGATGAAGGCCATCCCCGGCACGCAGGAGTATGCGGACTACGTGACCGCCCACGTACAGGAGCTGATCGAGCGGTTCTCGCCGAGCGTGCTGTGGAACGACATCGGCTGGCCGAAGCCGCTCGACCCGAACGACACCTTCGCCCACTACTACGAGCGCGTCCCGGACGGCATCGTCAACGATCGCTTCGACATCGTCGCCGTTGGCCAGGGACGTCTGCACAGCGACATCAGAACGCCCGAGTACTCCACGAAGGCTTCAGCGACGCGCAAGTGGGAGGTCTGCCGGGGGATCGGGCGCTCTTTTGGGTACAACCGGATGGAGACCGAGGCGACGATGCCCTCGGTGGACGAGCTGGTGTGGATGCTTGTCGACATCGTCGGCCGCGGTGGCAACCTGCTGCTCAACGTCGGCCCCACTGCGGATGGGCAGATCCCGATCGCGCAGGCTTGCCGCCTCACCGCGCTCGGTTGGTGGCTGCGCGTCAACGGCAGCGCGATCTACGGGACCCGGCCGTGGCACACGCCGGTGCTGACAGCGGGCGACGGCCGTGCCGTGCGCTGCACCGTCACCAGCAACGTCACCAGCAACCCGGGTGAGGACCTCGTGTTTGCGTGCGTACAGGGCTCGCCGAGCGGCGAGTTGCGCCTTCCCGGCATCGGTCTTGCGGAGGGTTCGCAGGTGCGCATGCTCGGCAACGATCGGCCGCTGCCGCATCGTGTGATCGGCGACGACCTGGTGATCACTCTGGTGGACCACCTGCCACCGTCTCCCGCCACCGTCTTCTCCATCGCCGGCGCCCGCTGACCCGCTGACCCGCTGACCCGCAAGGTCCTCAGGGACGGCGGCTGACGGCGATCTCGACAGCGCGTGGGGAGGGGGTGCGGTCATCCGCGAAGGCGTCGTGGATGTGGACCGCCAGCACGGCCCGCTGCGTTGCGGTCGTCGGCGCGCTGTCCGCCGGCAGGTCATCGGCGTGCTCGACCAGATAGGCCGCTGCGGCCCGCACCGCGTGCTGCAGGGCGGCATCCTCGAACGTGTTGTTGGTGAACCGCCAGCGCACTGCCTGGGTGGCGATCAGCGCCTTCGAGTCGTCGTCCGGGCCCGTCCGGTGGCGGGGAAGATGCGGCAGTCGTAGGTGCGGCAGGTTCGGGGGCGATGGGCGTAGATGGTGCACCGCTCGTCCACCAACATCGGGCACCGGCCGTGCTGGTCGTAACCCATCAGCACGTCCGTCACTGGCGCGGCGCCCCCACGTACCGGCCGGCCTGCAATGGCTTGGCGAGAGCGGCCTGCGGCCCGGCGATGGCGGCGATCCGGTCCTGCATCTGCTGCGGTGCGGCCACGGCCTTGCCGAGCGCGGTGTCGACGTGCAGGTACATGTGCTCACCCGTTGCCATCAGGGTGTCGTCGGCGCTGAGGTGCATCCGATTGAAGAGGTGGAGGCGCTTGGCGTCGTGATGCAGCACCTGAGACGTCACGTAGACCGCGTCGCCGGCGCGCGACTGGGCGAGGTAGGAGATGTGGCTCTCGGCAGTGAACCAGCTGTGCCCGTTGCGGAGGTACTCCGCGTCCATGCCGGTCAGGCGTAGGAAGGCATCGGCGGCGTCGCAGGACAGCTGGGCGTAGCGGCTGTCATTGGTGTGGCCGTTGTAGTCCACCCAGTCCGTGGGGATGGTGGTGGCAAGGGTCCGCAGCGGCTGGCCCGGATCGCCGCTGACGTCGGGCACGGGGGCGCGTTCGAACAGCGCCTTCTCGAACTCGCCGAGCACCTCACCGGCGCCGTAGTTCGCGCTGCGCAGGCCCTGGAGCACCGCCACGAGGCAGTCGTCGCGAAGTGCCTCCAGCTCGCGGATGGTGGCTCCGCCGGCCTGGGCATCGGACTGCGAGACCAACGTCTCGAGCAGCACCTCGTCGAGCACGGGGACATCCATCAGCTTGGTCCACGGCCACTGCAGCGACGGCCCGAACTGGGCCATGAAGTGGCGCATGCCGGCCTCGCCACCGGCGATGCGGTAGACGAGGAAGGTGCCCATGAAGCTCCAGCGCAGGCCGGCGCCGAAGCGGATCGCGTCGTCGATCTGCTCCGTGGTGGCCACGCCGTCGTGGACCAGCCACAGCGCCTCACGCCACAACGCCTCCAGCAGCCGGTCGGCCACGAAGCCGTCGATCTCCTTGCCCAACACGAGCGGACGCATCCCGATGCTCGAATAGACCTCCGCGGCACGCTCTGTGGCGACCTTCGACGTGGCCTCTCCGCCGCAGATCTCCACCAGCGGCAGCATGTACACCGGGTTGAACGGATGCCCGACAACGAGCCGCTCCGGGTGGGTCATGTCCTGCTGGATCTCCGTCGGCAGCAAGCCGGAGGTGGACGTCCCGAAGACAACAGCGGGATCTGCAGCGGCGCTGGCCGCGGCCAGGATCGCCCGCTTCAGCTCGAGCCGCTCCGGCGCACTCTCCTGCACGAAGTCCACTCCCCGCACAGCCTGCTGCGGCGTGTCCACGAACGTGAGCGTGCCCTCGGCCGGCCAGGGCGCCATCGTCAGCTTGGCGTAGGCCCGGCGGGCCCCGGAGACGACCTCGCCCACCTTGCGTGGCGCGTCGGGATCGGGGTCGTACATCAACACGTCGACCCCGTTGAGCAGGAACCGGGCCGCCCACCCGCCGCCGATGACGCCGCCGCCGAGCAACCCGACTCGGGACAGACCCGGGATCGGGCTCATCGTTTGGTCAGCTGCAGCTGATCGCGCACGGCCTGGGCAGACATCACCCGCGCGTTCATGCCGTGCAGGATGCTCACAGCGCGCCCCACGAGCTCCGCGTTCGTAGCGAGGTGACCGGCGCCGAGGTAGAGGTTGTCCTCCAAGCCGATGCGCACGTTGCCACCGGCGAGGGCGGCCATGGCCACGTAGGGAATCTGCATCCGACCGATCGAGAACGCCGAGAACACTGATCCCTCGGGGAGCAGGTTGCGCATCGCCAGCAGCGACTGCATGTCGTCGGGGGCTCCGTACGCGATGCCCATGCACAGCTGGATCATGATCGGGTCGTCGAGCAGGCCGTCGCGGATGAGCTCGCGCACGAACACGAGGTGGCCGGTGTCGAAGACCTCCAACTCGGGGCGCACACCGAGGGCCTGCACCTGCGCGGCCATGGCCTTCAGCGTGCTGGGCGTGTTGACCATCACGTAGTCACCGCCCGACGCGAAGTTCATCGTGCCGCAGTCGAGCGTGCAGATCTCCGGGAGGATGGCGCGCACGTGGTCCAGGCGTTCGGTGGCGCCGGCCATGTCGGTGCCGTCCGGGTTCGGCGGCATGGGTTGCTCGGCGCTGCCGAGCACGAGGTCGCCACCCATGCCCGCAGTGAGGTTGATCACCACGTCGACGTCTGCGGCGCGGATGCGTTCGACGGCCTCGGCGTACAACTCGGTGTCGCGTGCGCCGATCCCGGTCTCGGGGTTGCGCACATGGAGGTGCACGATGGCCGCACCGGCGCGCGCTGCGGCGATTGCCGACTCGGCGATCTGCTCCGGCGTCACCGGAACGTGCGGACTCTTCGCGGTTGTGTCGCCCGCGCCGGTGATGGCGCAGGTCACGAAGACGTCCCAATTCACGGAACGACTGTAATTCACGGAACGACCGTACACGTCACCCGCTGGGCCGTCGGCTACCGTCGACATCGAAACGATCCCCCCTCCAGGAGGCGCGATGGCGCTGATCCCCGACTTCGACAACCACCCCATCGAGGCCACCATCACCCATGCTGCGCTGCAGCCGGCGTGGGTGGAGGTCGCGTGGAGCGACGGGCGGACCAGTCGATTCCACCACATCTGGCTGCGCGACAACTGCCCGTGCGTGGACTGCGTGCACCCAGTGACCCGGGAGCAAATCTTCGAGATCGTGTCCGTGCCGGCCGATCTGCACGCCGAGCGGGTCTGGGTGGACGACGACGGGGCACTCGCCATTCTCTGGTCCGCGGCCGCCGGCGCCGATGGTCACGAGACCCGCATCCACCCAGGCTGGCTGCGCCGCCACGCCTACGACGCTGCGTCCCGCATCGAGCGCGTCCTCTCGCCGGTCACATGGGACGCCTCGACGATGCTCGAACCGCCGACCTTCGACGGCGTGATGATCATGGATGACGACGATGCGTTGTACGAGTGGCTGATGGCCCTGCGCATCTCGGGCGTCGCGCGAGTACGAAACGTTCCGTGCGAGCTGGACGCGATCGCAGATCTCGTGCACCGCATCGGGATCATTCGCGAAACCAACTTCGGCACTCTCTGGGACGTGCGCAGCGAGCCGAACCCGATCAGCAACGCGAACACCTCACTGCCGCTGCCGCCACACGTGGATCTGCCGACCCGCGAATACCAGCCCGGGCTGCAGTTCCTCCACTGCATCCTCAACGAGACCGAGGGCGGCGAAAACATCCTCGTCGACGGGTTTCGCCTAGCCGAGCGGATTCGGGAGGAAGCGCCCGCTGATTACTCGATCCTTACCACGGTGCCGTTCCAGTGGGCGAACCGCAGTCCCACCAGCGATTACCGGTGGGACTCGCCGATCATCGTCACGAACCCGGACGGCACGCTGCGCGAGGTACGCGTCGGGAACTGGTTGCGGGCGCCGCTGGACGTGCCGTTCGACGTGGTCGAGGCGGCCTACTCTGCGTATCGGCGGCTGTTCGAGCTCACCCGTGCAGAGGACCTGCAGCTGCGCTTCCGGCTCGAGCCGGGCGAGGTCATGGCGTTCGACAACCGGCGCGCGCTGCATGCCCGCAGCGCGTTCGCGGACGTCAGCGGGCGGCGCTTCCTGCGCGGTTGCTACAGCGAGCGCGACGAGCTGATGTCGCGGCTACGGATGCTCGAGCGCGACCGCAGGGCGCATCGAGTGGGCGCGTCAGCTGCGGGGCGGTAGCAGCAGGCGGACGTTGCCGTCTCCGTCGCGGCCGGCCATCCGGGTGGCGACGCCGGTTGTGGTGAACCGGTGGGCGAGATTGCGGTGCAGCGTGCCAAGTCCGTCGGGCCCATCGTGGTGGTCGAGCAGCGTGCAGATCAGCTCGATCGTGCCGTCGGTGTGGCGAAGGATCTCGACGGCTCGTGTTTGGGACGGCCAGTCGAT
>JAYTSB010000551.1:0-4669 GCA_043745825.1 Actinomycetota bacterium
GCGAGGTGATCGGCGCCGACGGCCCGTGACGAGTTCGACGAGCGCTTTGCCGGCCAGCTTGGCCCGGTACTGGGCGACCGGCCACTCCGCCTTCTGAATCTCCACGTGACGAAACTGGCGCCCGCCCGCCGGCAGGGCCCCACACTGGCCCCGTCCCGCAGGGTTTCGTCACGTGGCGATTCACGACGGGCCTCACCGAGGCCTCAGGGCGTGGCGCTGCTCCCCGAGCCCAGCTTCGGTGAGAACACCCGCTGGCTGGAGTAGATACCTCGGTGGCCGCTGACGACGTAGGCCACCACGCAGCCGATCGCGAGCGGTACCACCGCGCCGCTGCCGAACAGCTCGACGCCCATGATCACGCAGGCGATCGGCGCGTTCGCAGCGGCGCCGAACACAGCACACAGGCCCACCGCGGCGAGCATGGGCTGACCGAGACCGAGCGGCACCGCCAGGGCTGCGCCGAGCGTTGCGCCCATCACGAACAACGGCGTGACCTCGCCACCGAAGAAGCCCGTACCGACCGACACCGCCGTGAAGACCAACTTGAGCGCGAACACACCGAACGACAGGTGTTCACCGCCGACGGCCCGGGCCAGGTACGGCAACGAGAGGCCCTGGTAGCTGTGCCCGAACACGGTCACCAGTGCGATCAACACGATGCCGCCCATCAGCGCACGGGCCGGCATCCACGTGACGTGCGCGCTCATCCACGCCTTGATCGCGTGCGTGCCGTGACTGAACGCGGCTGCGCACAGGCCGAACGCGAGGCCGGCCACGGCCACCCGCAGGAGCAGCCACGGCGTGACGTGCGGTGCGATCGCGGCGTAGGCGGTGTGGTGGTAGCCGAGCGCGATCAACACCCGGTCACCCACGACGGCGGCGACGAGGGCCGGCACGATGGGCTCCAGACGCATCCGCCCGATGCCCTGCACCTCCAGCGCAAAGACCGCGCCGGCCACTGGCACACCGAACACGGCGCCGAACCCACCGGCCAGTGCGGCGATCAGCATCACCCGACGGTCGGCCGGAGAGAGTCGGAGCACACGCGACAGCGCGTCGGTCAGGCTGCCCGACATCTGCAACGCGGTGCCCTCACGCCCCACGCTGGCACCGAACAGGTGCGACACCCATGTACCCGCCAGGATCAGCGGCGCCATCCGCCGCGGTACCCACTCCGTGGGTTCGTGGATCTCGTCGAGCAACAGGTTGTTGCCCTCCTTCGATCGCCCGCCGAGGTAGTGGTAGGCGGCACCCATCGCCAGACCGGCCAGCGGCAGGAGGTACACCAGCCACTGGCGGCCGTCCTCACGGAACCGGGTGACGCGCTCCAGCCCCCTCAGGAACACCCACGAGGATGCGCCGGCGAGCACGCCGGACAGCGCACCGAGCACGATCCACCGCAGGAGCTGACGCCCGAACGCGACGTGGTCGAGCAGTCGCGCCTTCAGCTGATCGAGCACCTGTCGCACGGGGCCGGCTACACCTTCTTCAACGGTGACCACGCCCGAATCGGGCGGGCACGCACGACGATCGCTTGGACGGGCACTGGGATGAAACTATTCGATGGATGTAGCGAGACGTCGGTTCATCGGTGTGCACGTGCTCGAAGCGATTGGGGTGACGGATGATGCGAATGCAGCAAGGTCGGGATGGTCTTGCTGCATCGGCAAGGCGCCGGGATCATCGATGCGGCCTTCACCGACGTCGATTGGCCAGCGGTCGCGCGCCGTCCCAGCCGTAGAGGATTGACTCATTGAGGATCGGCCCGCCCCACGCCGCCCGCCGGTCGGCATCATTGAGCCTGGCCCGGTCGGCAGCGTCGGCCCATTCGTCGTGGACGATCTGAAGCTGCCGTTCGACGAGTGCGAACGCTTCGCGGGTGTCGAGCGCGTAGTCGGGGGCGCGTGCGACGCACCCGGCGAGGTTGGCGTCCTTGTAGCCGTCCCTGCCAATCTCCATGACTTGCTGGGTCTCTCCACCCTTGCGCTGTTGTGGGCACACGTCGAACGCCGGGGCGAGCGTGAGCTGGCGGCCGTCCCAGATCGCTGCGTGATTGCGGGCGTGGTCGTCGGTGTTGCCGACGATGACGTTGAAGGTGATGCGGGCGAACAGCTCGCGAGCGTCGCTGGGGTTGGTGGAGATCGCCCGGAGGTGGTCCGCGAGTTCGTGGTAGCTGGCGTACCGGGCACCGAGGTACGGGTCGAGGCCAAGCACGGTCGCTGCGGAAACGACCATCCGTCGGCAGCCGTCGGAGGTCCGGTCGAACCGTTCGACGAGCAAAATGTCTCGTCCCGCGGCGTGGGTGAGTTCGGAGCGGGCAACGTTGAGGCCGACACGGTGACCGAGATCCATCGCCACGGCCTCCAGATTTGTCACTGGGCGCTCGTCGGAGCGCGACGAGAGCTTGGCGACGTAGAAGTGGCCGTCGCCGTCGATCAGCGCCTTCGGCCGCATGCCTCCGGACGCCGTTGCCTGAGTCAGAGCGGCGGTGAGTTCGGGATCGAGGGGAGCGCCGGCTTCGATGAGCTCCGCTGCTGTCTGCAACTGGTCGAGCGTCGCGTGGGTTTCGCCGCGCTGGACCCAGTCGGGCGTGTCGGTGTAGTCGAGTGCGCCGATCCGGTCGCTTCCGGATTCGCGCAGGTACATGAACGGGTGAAGCCCGTTGTCTGTGCGATTACCGTCGAGCCGACGGCGTTCGATGACGACTTTTGCCCAACCGTCGGGCCAGGAGTCGTTGATGACTCCAGCAACGGTGAGCCCGGTGAGCGGCCGTTGGCGCCCTCGCACCAGCGGAAGCTCGGCGCCCAGCGGGATCGAGTCTTGAGCGTCGAGGTAGGCGAGGTCGTAGGAGAACGAGGTCTCGCCGCCTTGCTCGTGCAACTGACCCGCCCGTGTGGGGTTCTGGCTCCCGGGCAGCCAGGCCCAGACGAACATGGAGTCGGTCATCGACGGACTCCGGTCTCGTCGTTGGTCGGGCGGACGCGAGCGGGCAAGAGAGCGAGCCGGTCGCGGAAGCGGTCCTTGTAGCGCGCCACGGCATCGTGGTCGGCTTCCCACAGTTCGACACCGAGGAGGGTTGCCACCTCGAAGTAGGAGCCGATCATCACCGTCGGCTCGCCGTTCTCGATCTTGCGGAGCGTGTCGATGGAGATGTGGGCACGCGTGGCGAGGTCGGTAGCGGTCCAGCGGCGCTCGCGACGCGACATGGCGATGCGCTGTCCGAGGACGGTTATGGCACCCTGGGCTGGGCGTGAGACGAGCAACTGACGCTTCATGATCACGATAATAACCCTAGTTATCGGTCTGAGTACGGTTTTATTCGCATCGGCTCGCTGCCGCGGGCTCTCCCCGGTCAACACCCCCTATTGGGAAATTTTGCGCAACGGGGCCCACGCCAGGGCGAGGTGCTTGGTGCCCACGTCCCGGAAGCGGATGGTGGCCTCGGCCTTCTCGCCGGCACCTTCGATGTTGATGATCACGCCCTCCCCGAACGACGGATGTTCCACATCATCGCCTACGCGGAGGCCGATCTGCTGTGCATTCGTCGGTTGCGGGCCGAGCTTTCGTCCCGCAGCCAACGCCGCCTCCACCACGCGCTCGCGGTGGGCCTCCGTGCGCGCAGCTGCTTCGCCGTCGTCCTCCGAACCACGACCGCGATACGGGGGCGGATTGCCACTTCCGTATGTGCGCCCGTAGGTGCGTCCGCTGTCGTTGCCGTACGAGCCACCGTCGCGCGAGCGGTAGCTCTGCCGGCCGTATGTGCTGCGGCCCTTGACGTTGCCCATGTTCTCCTGCAGCCCCTCGGGAATCTCGTCGAGGAAGCGCGACGACGGGTTGTACTGCGTGCTGCCGAACAGGCTGCGGCTCCACGCGTGCGAGACATGCAGCTTGTTGCGGGCGCGGGTGATGCCGACATAGGCGAGGCGGCGTTCCTCCTCCATCTCGTCCGGGTCGCTCTGGGCACGGACGTGCGGGAAGATGCCCTCCTCCATACCGACGAGGAACACGTACGGGAACTCCAGCCCCTTGGCCGAATGCAGCGTCATCATCACGACCCGGTTGTCATCGTCGAGATCGTCGGTGTCGGCCACCAGCGAGACCTGCTCGAGGAACTCGTCCACCCTGGTGAACTCGCGAGCCGAGCCGACCAGCTCGCCGATGTTCTCCTGCCGACCGGCCGCCTCGACCGAGCTCTCCGCCTCCAGCTCGGCCAGATAGCCGCTCTGGTCGAGCGCAGCCTGCAGAACCTCCGCCGGGGAACCGTCGAGCATGTGGGCAAGCGACTCCAACAGGGCGACGAAGCTCGAAACGCCCCGGGCCGCACTGCCGGACAGGCCGGCGTCATCGGCGTGGCGCATTGCGTCCATGAACCCGTTCCCGGTCTCGCGCGCCCAGGCATCGAGCTTGCCGACGCTGGTGTCGCCAATTCCGCGCTTGGGGATGTTGAGCACCCGCTTGATGCTGACCTCGTCGGCCGGGTTGGCGACGGCGCGCAGGTAGGCCATCGCGTCCTTGATCTCGCGCCGGTCGTAGAAGCGGGTGCCGCCCACCACCTTGTACGGGATGCCGAAGCGCATCATCGCTTCTTCGATCACACGGCTCTGCGCGTTGGTGCGGTAGAAGACAGCGATCTCCTTCCACATCATCGCGTGGTTGTCGTGCGCGTCCT
>JAYTSB010000552.1:0-6149 GCA_043745825.1 Actinomycetota bacterium
CGGTTGATATTGGGTTCCGGTGGGTACATCGTCGCCCGTGAACATCACACCGGTCACCCATGCCGCCCCCGAGGCGGCCACATTGTCGTGGCAGAAATCGTCGTGGCAGAAGAGAACGCTCGCCGCGATCATCGCGGCGCTGGCGATCATCGGCATCAGCGTTCTGGTCGGCAGTCAACTGCCCGACGCCACCAACGTCGATGGCCGTCTGTCGCGCTGGTTCGTCGACCACCGCACCCCCACGTGGAACAGCGTCAGTGGCTTTTTCAGTGGGATGGCCTCGACGATGGTGGTCGTCGGCATTGCTGCGGTCGTCGTGCTGGTGGAAGCCGTCCGGCGTCGATGGGACGCCGTGCGGCTTCTCGTCACGGCTATGACCGGTGAAGTGCTGATCTTCCTCTCGATCACGGCGCTCGTCGATCGTCCTCGCCCCGACGTCGCCCATCTCGACTCGGCACCGCCGACGTCGAGCTTCCCGAGCGGACATACGTTGGCGACGTTCGTGCTCTGGACCGCCATCGCCGTCGTCGCAACCGTGCACGTGTGGCCGCTGGTGTTGCGGCTGTTCACACGACTGCTGGCCGTGCTCATGCCGGCAGCCGTGGCGTTGGGTCGCGTGTACCGCGGCATGCACCACCCCACCGACGTGACGGCGTCCGTCGTGATCGGTGTGATGTGGATGATTGTTGTCGTTTATTTGTTTACACCACGACCAGAACGGCAATTGTTGCATGAAACCGCAAACGGGAAATTCCCGAACAAGAGATGGAGCAACCGAAATGTCTGATGGACCCCTGTACATTCGCAACGAGGCCGTAGCCGAGCCGATGGTCGCCCAGCCGATGGTCGCCCAGCCGATGGTTGCCGCCGCACCGGCCGCCGTGCCAGTGGTCAACGAGGTACCCGTCGCCGCGACCGTGCCCGTGATGACAGCACCGGCTGCCGTGCGCACCTCCTACACCCGGAGCTTCGCGCCTGACGCGATCGTTGCCGCCATCGTCGGCTTGATCGTGATGCTGATCGGTCTCATTGCGATCACCCGCGGCGGCTTCGACGGCCCGATGGAGACACCGGTGGTCGACGTGCTCGGTTTCTCCCACACGACATTGCTCGGCTTGATCGAGATCGCGATCGGCGCGTGCCTGCTGATCAGCGGTGCCACCCGCTCGCGGAGCGGCGCAATGTTCTTCGGCTCGGTGCTCGGCATCGCCGCCTTCGTTGGCGCTGTGCAGACCAAGTCGTTCGAGAAGAACCTGGCATTGGAGAGCAGCTTCGCCTGGCTGCTCTTGTTCGGTGCCGTGCTCGTGGTGCTGACCGCACTCCTGCTGCCCCGGTACCTGAAGCGCTCAACGGCCGTCCGCGCCGCCTGACGCAGCTGACGGTACCTGTCCATCGCCCCCCGACACGGAGGGATCGCCCTGCACGCGAGTGCGGCGCGATCCCTCCGTCGTCCGTTTTCGGCAGAGGGTACGCTCGCAGGCGATGTACTGGTTGTTGTTCTACGACGTGGTGGACGATTACATCGAGCGTCGCGTCGCGTTGCGTGATGCGCATCTGGCGCTCGCCAGCAGTGCGCATCGCCGGGGGTTCCTCGTCCTCGGGGGGGCGTACGACGATCCGGCCGACGGCGCTCTCCTTGTGTTTCGTGCGCACGACCGCGCGGTGGTGGAGCAGTTCGTTCGCGACGACCCCTACGTGAACCAGGGTCTCGTGACGGCGTGGACCATCCGGCGCTGGAACGTGGTCGTCGGTCACGATGAGCCACGCGGGTTCGGCCAGTCGCGATCGGGCATCTTCTAGGCGGACCAACAGGCAACCGGTTGCGGGCGGGCCACACTGGTGCTCGCATGCCGTCGCTCGTCGAACTCCTCCCGCCAACGGGATCGGATCCCTCGGCGGTGCTCGACGCGTTCGTCACGTGGGCCGCCGAGACCGGTCGCCCGCTGTACCCCCATCAAGAGGAGGCAGCGCTCGCGCTCGCCGCTGGTGAGCACGTGGTGTTGGCCACGCCAACGGGCTCGGGCAAGAGCCTGGTGGCGGTCGCCGGGGTGGTGCTGGCGATGAACGAGGGCCGTCGTGCGGTGTGGACCGCACCGATCAAGGCGCTGGTCGCGGAGAAGTTCTTCGATCTCGTCGACCTGCTTGGTGCTGCGCAGGTTGGCCTCGCCACCGGTGACGCAGCGATCAACGTCGACGCGCCCGTGCTGGTGTGCACCGCCGAGGTGCTGGCCAACAGCGCGCTGGCCAACGGTTCGATCAGCGAGTTCGGATTCGCCTGCCTCGACGAGTTCCACTACTACGGCGACGCGGATCGGGGTTGGGCGTGGCAGGTACCGTTGTTGGAGCTCACCGGCTGCCAGATGCTGCTGGCCTCCGCAACGCTCGGCGACATGAGCGCCATAACCGCCGATCTCACCCATCGCACCGGCCGATCCGTCAGCGAGGTCACATCCGTGGATCGGCCGACGCCGCTCTATCACCAGTGGCGGCTGACGTCGGTGTCCGAGAGCGTGCAGGACGCAGTGCACGACGGACTCAGCCCCGTGTACGTGGTCCACGCCAACCAGGCCGCGGCAATCGAGCGAGCGCAGGGCCTCGTCAGCCTCAACGTCACCAGCCGGCCTCAGCGTGACGCCATCGCTGCGGCGATGGCCGGAGTGCGCATGGGGCGTGGCTTCGGCGAGACGCTGGGACGCCTGTTGCGCAATGGCGTCGGTGTGCACCATGCGGGCATGCTGCCGAGGTACCGCCGACTGGTGGAGCGCCTCGCCGGAGAGGGTCTGCTGCCGGTGATCTGCGGGACGGATACGCTCGGCGTCGGGGTGAACATCCCCATCCGCACCGTGCTGATGACAGCGCTCACCAAGTTCGACGGCAGCCGGGTGCGCTTGTTCACCGTGCGCGAGTTTCACCAACTCGCCGGCCGTGCAGGGCGGCCCGGGTTCGATCCCGACGGGCACGTGTGGGCCCAGGCACCCGAGCACGTCATCGAGAACACACGTGCCCTCTCACGCGCCGGTGACGACCCGAAAGCCCGCCGCAAAGCGGCCAAGGCGCGTGCGCCGGAGGGCTTCGTGCACTACGACGAGGCCGCGATGCACCGGCTGATCTCCGCTCGCCCCGAGCCACTCACGTCGAGGTTTCGGGTCACCGCAGACCTCGTGGCCACGGTGCTCGGGCGGCCGGACGGGCCGGCGGCACTCAAGTACCTGCTGCGCACGAATCACGACACTGCGTTCCGGCGACGCCAGCACCAAAAGCGAGCGATCGCGGTCTACCGCAGCCTTGAAGCTGCAGGTGTGGCCGCCCGCCAGCGCGATTCTCGCGGACGTTGCATCGGCGTGCGCGTGGGCTCGCTGGTCGAGGGGGAGCAGGAGCGCAGCTCGCTACGGTTCTCTGCGCCGCTCATGCCGTTTGCGATCGAGGTCATCGCCACGCTGGACAAGATCGACCCGGCCTATGTGGTCGATGTCGTCAGCGTCGTCGAGTCAGTGCTCGAGGATCCGCGTCAGATCCTGTTCGCCCAGCAGCACGCAGCCAAGGGTGCCGAAGTCGCCCGGCTGAAGGCCGAGGGCGTGCCCTATGAAGAGCGGATGGAGCTGCTCGAGGCCATCACCTGGCCGCGGCCGCTGGCTGAGCTGATCGACGCGTGCTTCACCGAGTACCGCACCCACCACCCGTGGGTGGCCGAACACCCGTCGCCGAAGTCGATCCTGCGCGAAATGCTCGAAGGCGGCGACACGTTCGCAACGTTCGTGCGGCGCTACCGGCTGGAGCGCAGCGAGGGGCTCGTGCTGCGCTACCTCACCGACGCGTGGCGCACGCTGGACCGTTCCCTGACCGAGGACGTGTACACCGAAACGCTCGATGACGTAATCGCCTGGTTGGGCGCGCTGATCCGCGCCACCGATGCAACGTTGCTCGACGAGTGGGCACTGCTCGCCGGTCGTCCCGTGCACGACCATCTCGAGCCAGACGCACCGACTGCAACCCGCACCGGACCACCGGCCGCCTGGCGCACCGCGGTGCGTACCGCTGCGTTCGGCTGGGTCGAGCAGCTCGCAGCCCGCTCGTACACAGCGCTGGCCGACCGCAGCGGTTGGAGCCAGCAGCAGCTGCAGGAGGCCATGCGGCCCTACTGGGAGGAGTACGCCTCGATCGACATCGACACAAACGCTCGCTCCGCCGCCCAGTTCTCGCTGCGTGAGGAGGCTGACCGCTGGGTCGCCACCCAGCGTCTGGCCGACCCGGCGGGTGACGGCGAGTGGCGGTTCGTGGCCACCGTGGACATCGAGCTGGCGATGGCCGAGGGCGCCCCCACCCTGCAGATGGAGTCACTCGGCCGCTTCTGACGGTTGCCCACCTCCGCACGGCGGCGCAGATGCCCGCCGTCAGCGGACGGGAGATGCCAGCGACCTGCAGTCCTTCAGCGCAGTGGCAAATGCGTCGAGCGTGAACGCCATCGTCTCGGGGTCGTGTGCTGCCGATGACAGCCACGTGCGGCGGTACATGATGACCTGGTTCTGACGCAGCTCGTGGGCGAGCGCGAACGCTGTGGCGTCGCTGTCCTCGCGGGTCATGCCATCGAACACCAGCCAGAAGCCCGAGGGGTAACCCTCGGCATGCACCGCGACGTCCAGCTCGGCGGCCGCGGTCTGCAGCCCAGCCATGAGTGCGGCGCCGTAGGCCGCAACCCGGCGGTGCACCGATCCGTCGCGTGTCTCGGTGAGGGTCGCGATGACCGCGGCCATCGCCGCAGCGTTGCCGTTGTACGTTCCGGACAGTCGAACCTGGTCGGTGCCGACTCCCTCGAACAGCCATCCCGCTCCGACCACTGCAGAAACGGGCCAGCCGCTGCCCATCGCCTTCGCGTAGGTGGCCAGATCTGGCGTGACACCGAGCACGCCCGCAGCGCTGCCCGGTGCCAGTCGGAAGCCGGTGACGACCTCATCGAAGATCAACACGGCGCCGTACCGGGTGGTGAGCGACCGCATCGCCGCGAGGTAGCCGTCGGCGGGCATCACCCCGCCGAAGATGTTCACGGGCTCGGTGATCACGGCCGCGATCTCCTCGCCGCGGGCTGCGAAGACCGCTTCCAACGCACCAAGGTCGTTCCAGGGCAGCAGCAGCGTGTCCCGATAGCTCGAGGGCGCCTGGCCCTTCGTGGCCGGATGAGGATGCTCGACCGAGTTGCCGGCGATGACCGACACGCCGTCGACCCAGCCGTGATACTGGCCCTCGAACTGCACCACCAGCGAGCGTCCGGTTGCCGCCCGGGCCAGGCGCAGCGCCGACTGCACGGCCTCCGTGCCGCTGCTGGTGAACCGTACCTGATCAGCCCACGGGACGACTTCGAGCACCAGCTCGGCGGCTTCGACCTCCAGCGGCGTGGCAGCGCCCAGCGTCATGCCACGCGACGACGCGTCGTGCACGGCGGCGAGCACGTGTGCGGGGGAGTGGCCGAGGAACGCCGGTCCACGTCCGAGCATGTAGTCCGCGTAGCGAACACCCTCCACGTCGAACAGCCAGGGTCCCTCGCCTCGCACGAACACCGTTCCCGCTCCCACGAGTCGGGCGTTGGAGTGCACGCCGCCCGGGGTCTGTGTGGCTGCCCGCCGGTGCCAGGCTTCGTTGTCCGCGCTCACGTGCGATTTCATGTGCGATCCCATGGACGCAGACTACGTGTCAGGTGGGTCGGTCGAGTCGCACGCAGCCGTCGGCGTCGTGGCAGTGTTGGGCAGCGAGCCGGCCGGGGGCGCTGCCGCTGACCACAGGGGGAACCGATGACCAGTCGCCGTATCGACTACGCGGGCAGTGTGCACGACGAGGCCGAGATCGAGGCGGTCGTCGCGGTGCTGCGCGGGGGTGCCCAGGCGTTGCGCATCGGCAAGAACGTGCGGCGCTTCGAGGAGCAGATCGCCGCCCTGTTCGGCAAGCGCCGGGGCATCATGTGCAACTCCGGTTCGTCGGCGCTGTATCTGGCCGTGGAGTTGCTCGGTCTGCAGGCGGGTGACGAGGTGATCACGTCCGCCGTCACGTTCTCCACCGACATCGCCCCGCTGGTTCGTGCCGGCCTGGTACCCGTGTTCGTCGACGTGGAGCCGGACACCTACAACATCGACGTGGACGCGATCGAGGTGATGATCTCG
>JAYTSB010000553.1:0-7746 GCA_043745825.1 Actinomycetota bacterium
GAGATCGGCCTGCGTGCCGTACGGCTGAGGCTGGCGCTGCCCGACTTCACCTATCGCGCCGAGATGGCCAACGGCTGTGTCGAGCACGAGCTGTGCCCGGTTTTCGTGGCCGAGGTCGAGGTCGAGGGCGCACCCGTGTTGGATCCGGACGAGGCAGACGCGCTCGAGTGGGTGAACTGGACGACTCTGGTGGACAGAGCGCGCAGCCGTCCACATGCGCTCAGCCCATGGTCGGTGACGCAGATCGGCCGTCTCACCGGGCTGTTCACTGATCCGCTCGAATGGGTGCGCAGCAGCCCCAGTGCTCTGGCCGCACGGGCGACAGCGCCAACACCAACGCCAACGCAGCCCGCGCTGCCCTCCACCGATCCGTTTGCGCGGATGGGTGATCGCGTCGACCGAGTGGTGGAGGCCTTCATGACTCGCGCCGACGCCGAGTTGATGGCGCTCGACCCACTGGCATCGGAACTGGCCACACCCATCCGCGCGCTGTACCGCGCCGGTGGCAAGCGTCTGCGGCCGCTGCTGGTGCACTGCGGGTACACCGCCGCTCGCCCCGATGTCCTCGGCGACGACGATGCCGCGCATGATGCGCTCGCCGACGTCGACATCGCCGCCGCCGCGGTGGAGATGTTGCACACCTTCGCCCTCGTTCACGACGACGTGATGGACCGGTCGCATCTTCGTCGTGGCAAACCGACCACCCACCTTCACTTTGCCGACGTGCACGCTGCGTCGAGCGCCGGCGGAGACCCCGATTGGTTCGGCGCATCGGCCGCCATCGTGGCCGGTGACCTTGCGTTCGTGTGGGCCGACGAACTGTTCGACGAGCTGCGCTGCCCGCCGAACGTGGTGCGCCGAGCTCGGGCGGTGTTCAACGAACTGCGTCGCGAGGTGATCGCCGGTCAGTACCTCGATCTCCGCCTCGCAGGACCCTGCGCCACCGACCAGCAGGCCCTCTCGGTTGCCCTGTTGAAGTCCGCTCGCTACACCGTCACCCGCCCGCTGGAGCTGGGAGCGATCCTCGGTGAAGCCGACGCAGACACGATCGCCGCGCTCACCGCCTACGGCGACGCGATCGGCGTTGCGTTCCAGCTGCGCGACGACGTGCTCGGGGTCTTCGGTGACCCTGGCGTCATGGGCAAGGGCGCGTGCGACGACGTCCGGTCAGGCAAGTCCAGCCTCCTCCTCGTGCGTGCTCTGGAGCTGGCCTCCCCGTCGGGCCGAACCGTGCTGCGCCGCTGCCTCGGCCAGCAGCACGTGGACGACGACGACGTGCACCGTTGTCGCGATGCCGTGCTCGCCTCCGGGGCGCTCGCATCGATCGAGGCGCTGATCGCCGCCAAGCTGGACGAAGCCGAGCTGGCGATCGCCGAACTTCATCCTGCGGCCGGCACGGATCTCGCCGCGCTCGCCCGACTCCTCGCCCACCGAGAGGCCTGATATGGCTGCCACCGACTCACCCACCCGCCACACTGCCGACGCCGATGTCATCGTCATCGGTACCGGCCTGGCCGGCCTTTCGGCGGCGTGCCACCTCCACGCGCAGGGCCGCTCGGTGCTCATGCTGGAAGCGGGCGATCTGCCCGGCGGGCGCGCCGGCAGCCTGCACCGCAACGGCTACCGGTTCGACACCGGACCAACGGTGCTGACAATGCCCGATCTCATCGAGGACTGCTTCCGGGCGGTCGGCTCCGAGTTGGATGCCCACCTCCAGCTGTCACGTGTGGACCCGATGTACCGGGCCTGCTTCGCCGACGGTTCGGTGCTGCGTCTGCGGCACGGGCGCGAGGCAATGGAGGCCGAGATCCGCGAGGTCTGCGGCGCCGATCAGGCGGCCGAGTTCGGGCGCTTCTGTGATTGGCTGGCCGAGCTGTACCGGCTGGAGATGCCTCACTACATCGAACGCAACTACAACTCGCCGTTGTCGCTGCTGCGGCCGATCGTGCCGGCGTTGGGCCTGCTCCGCAACGGGGCCTTCGGGCGCCTGGAATCGGCCGTGCAGCGCTTCTTCACCGACGAGCGCCTGGTGCGGGTGTTCAGCTTCCAGGCCCTCTACGCCGGGTTGGCTCCCCAACAGGCGCTCGCGCTGTACGCGGTGATCACCTACATGGACTCGGTCAACGGCGTGTACACCGCCGCCGGTGGCATGCATGCCGTGCCCACCGCGCTGGAGGCCGCCGCCGTGAAAGCCGGGGTCCAGGTCCGTTACGGCACGCGGGTGGAGCGCATCCTTTTGCGTGAGGGCACGCACGGCGACGTGCTCGGCGTGCGCACCACCGAGGGCGAGTTGCTGCGGGCGCCTCGGGTGGTGTGCACCGCAGACCTGCCGATGGCGTACCGAACGCTGCTCCCCGGCACCGAGATGCCCCGGGTTGCCCGCCGAGGTCATTACTCGCCGTCCGCCCTGGTCTGGCACCTCGGCGTGTCCGGCGCGCTTCCTGAGGGCGCTGCGCACCACAACATCCACTTCGGCCACGACTGGGCCGGCGCGTTCACTGCACTGCTGAAGACCGGACGGCGCATGCCCGATCCGTCCATTCTCGTGTCGGTTCCCACCGTCGACGAACCCGCGATGGCGCCGGACGGCAAGCATGTGCTGTACGTGCTGGAGCCGGTGCCGAACCTCGATGGCCGCATCGATTGGACCAGCGAACGTGGGCCCGCCCGTGACCGCCTGATGCGAATCCTCCAGGCGAACGGCTACCCAACCGACATCGAGGCCGAGGAGCTTGTCGATCCGCTCGACTGGGAGGCACAGGGCATGGAACGCGGCACCCCGTTCGCGCTGTCCCACCGCTTCTTCCAGACCGGCCCCTTCCGCCCGTCCAACCTGGAGAAGCGGGCACCCGGTCTCGTGTTCGCCGGCTCGGGTACAGTGCCGGGCGTGGGTGTGCCAATGGTCCTCGTGTCGGGCAAGCTCGCCGCGGAGCGCGTTGCTCAGCTGGACCGAGCCCGGCGATGACCATCACGCTCGAGCAGTCGTACGCGCACTGCCGAGGGCTGAACAAGCGCTACGGCACGACGTACTACTGGTCCACCTACGCCCTGCCGCGGGTGAAGCGCCACCACGTCTGGGCCCTGTACGGCTTCTGCCGTCACGCCGATGACATCGTCGACGACCTCGGCGATGTCTCCGTCGACGAACGGTGTGCGGCACTCACGTCGTTCGGCGAACAGTTCTTCGCCGACCTCCAGCGCGGCACGTCCGACGATCTCGTGCTGAAGGCGGTGGTGCACACCGTGCGGGCGTTCGGGCACGATCCGGAGACGTTCACCCGGTTCCTCGCTTCGATGGCGATGGACCTCTCCATCGCCACCTACGAAACGTGGGACGATCTGCTCGGCTACATGGATGGCTCAGCGGCGGTGATCGGCGAGATGATGTTGCCGATCCTCGAGCCCAGTTCGCCGCAGGCGTACCACCACGCCCGCGACCTCGGCCTTGCGTTCCAGCTGACCAACTTCCTGCGTGACGTCGCCGAGGATCTCGATCGCGGCCGGGTCTACATTCCCCAGGAGGACCTGCGCCGGTTCGATGCGGATCCGCATCGTCGTGTTGTGGATCCTGAGTGGCGTGCGCTGATGCAGTTCGAGATTGCGCGTTGCCGCGAGCTGTATCGATCCGGCGACATCGGCCTGGCGATGCTGCCCCCGGCCAGCGCCCGCTGCGTCGGCGCGGCGCGCCGCCTCTACGCGCAGATCCTCGACCGCATCGAGGCCAACGACTACGACGTGTTCTTGCATCGTGCCACTGTCCCCACGGCGCACAAGGTCGTGACCGCCGCCCGCCTCGCCCTGCGGAGCTGATGGCACGGTGAACGGGACGGTGATCGTGGCCGTCGCCGTTGCGGCGGTGCTCGCCGCCGGGTGGTCCTTCGGTCGTGCCCTCAGCCCACGTCGGTCGCAGCTCCTTGCCCCCGGTGTCACAGTGCACGGCCGGCTGCCAGTGTCCGTGGTGATCCCAGCCCGCAACGAGGCGGCGACCCTGCCCGTGCTGCTGGCGTCTCTCGCAGCATGTACCGCCGCTCCGGCCGAAGTGATCGTCGTCGACGACGCATCCACCGACGCCACGGCGCAGATCGCCGCCTTGCACGGTGCCGTCGTCGTTGCGGCTCCCCCGCTGCCGACGGGATGGACGGGCAAGAACTGGGCCTGCCACACCGGCGCCCAGCATTCCAGGGAACCCCGGCTGCTGTTCCTCGATGCCGACACCTGTCTCGCCCCCGACGCGGTCGGCGCGCTGCTGGCCGCCCACGATTCCACCGGCCGCGGCCTGCTGTCCGTGCAGCCCTTCCATCGCACGGGGCGCCTCGTGGAGGACCTGTCGGCGCTGTTCAACGCGGTGTCCCTGTTCGGTACCGGCGCGTTCTCCTTGCGCCCACCCCGGTCGCTGCGCATGGCGTTCGGTCCGTGCCTCGTCATCGATCGCGACGACTACGACCGCATCGGCGGCCATGCCGCCGTGCGCGCCGAAGTGGTGGAGGACATCGCCCTCGCCGAGCGATGCGCGCAAGCCGGACTGGCGGTGTCCTGCCGGCTCGGCGGCCGGCAGGTGTCGTTCCGGATGTATCCGCAGGGCTGGCGCGCCCTGGTGCAGGGATGGACGAAGAACATCGCCGCCGGTGCGCGCCGGGCACCCGTGGCGGCGTCGGTGCCGGCGGTGGCGTGGGTTGCGGCGTTGGCAGCGGTCGCAGTGGCAACGCTGGGAGGGCTGGTGTCGTGGGCCGGCGGCGGTGACGTGCCCGCGTCGGCGTTGGCGGCCTGGTTGATCGTGGCCGCGCAGCTGATGGTGGTCCTGCGCCGGATCGGCTCCTTCCGCGCCATCACAGCGCTGCTGTTCGTGGTGCCGTTGGTGTGCTTCCTCGGCGTGTTCGCTCGTTCGGCGTTGCTCATCGGCCGGGGAGCCACGGCCACCTGGCGGGGCCGAGAGGTGCCGGTGCGATGACAGCCAAGGTGGTGCTGCTGATCGCGGATGTCGCGGCGTGGGGTGTCATCCACGCCGGAACCGGATACCTGGCCCACCGCCTGCCGGAGTCGTTCTGTCGCCACGACACGTGGATCACCCGGCTGCGCCGGTGCGAACGGTCCGGTCGCATCTGGAAGGTGCTCCGGGTGCACCGCTGGAAGGATCGCGTACCGGAGGCGGGTGACGTGTTTGCCGGAGGCGTGTCGAAGCGGCACCTCCCCGGCACCGGGGAGGCCGGGCTGCAGCAGTTCGCGGCGATGACCCGCCGCGCCGAATACGGGCACTGGATGTGTGCCGCCGCCTCACCGGTCTTCGCCCTGTGGAACCCGGCCTGGATCGCCGCCGTGATGGTGGCGTACGGCATCGCCGTGAACGCCCCGTTCGTTGCGATCCAGCGCTACAACCGACTGCGCACCGAGGCGCTGCTCGCCCGTTTCGCGGCTCGCTCGCGCAGCGCCCGCGGCACCACCGGCAACAGCATCCCGTAGGGCTCGCCACCGAACTGGTGGTGGAGGCGGTGCGCGTCACGCAGGTGATCCAGCGTCGCGCGATCGCGCCCGGGCCACGGCAGCCGCCGGTGGATGTAGACCTCGTGCACGAACCCGTAGACGGCGCCGTAGGCAGTGACCCCGCCGCCGATCCAGTACAGCAACGTCGAATCGATCACTGCTGCCGTGACGAACAGTCCGAAGCCCAGCAGCGAGAACAACACCGGGAACAAGTCGTTGGCCTCCCACCGACCCTCGGACGGCAGATGATGGCTGCGGTGCCACCGCATTCCGGCGCCGTGCATGATCCAACGATGGGTGGCGTAGCTCACGCCCTCCATCGCAACGAACGCCACGACGGCTGCGGCAACTGAGGCAGTGGTGCTCACGTGAGACCCTCTTCGCGTCGGCGGTCCCAGAGCAGGATCACCATCGTGAGCAGCGCGAACGCGTAGGCGTACTCCTCGATGAGGATGTCCCAGATCGGGCGGATCGCCGAGGTCTGCTGATCGTCGTAGAGCACGATCGGCGCCGACAACTTCGTCAACCAGCCATCGACGGCGACCATGAAGCCGAACACGATGATCATCGAGAACCAGTAGGCGCGGCTGCGGAACAGCCCGCTGCGGAACACCCATCGCTCCAAGGCGATGACGAATCCTGCAGCGAGCAGCGCCAGCACGGGATAGATCGGCATCAGCGCCGGCTCCGCAGCCACTGCTGCACCGGAGTGGTGCCGGCGAGGACGTTGCGCACCGACTCCAGCGTGAGCAGCGAACAGATCGGGATCGTTGCGAAGAACAGGATCTCCTCCACCACCATGCCTCCCGGCAGCGTGACCCCCAGGGTGTACCGCCGATCGAACGACCACGTGCCTCGCGACGTCGCCCAGAGGTCCCACACCACGAACGCGGCGAGCACGGGCAGCACGGCCGCCGCAAGACGTCTTGGACGACGCCACACCCGTCCGCCGAGGGCGAACTCAAGCGGCAGTGTGAGCACCAGGCATGCCACCATCAGCAGCGTGTACTGAAGATGATCCACATCCCCCATCGTAGGTGTCGGACCGTCCCCGCCAACCGGCACAGCGCGGTGAAATCGGGTGCAGCCACAACGGTCAGGTGACACAGCCGTCGGGCGTGGCGGGCCCATGGCAGGCTTCACCGAGTGAACGACCGCATCTACATCCACGAGTTCATCGACATCCACGGCCACAACCGCGCCAACTACATGCACCACATGACGGCGAACTGGAGCCCCATCGGCCAAGAGATGCGCCATCAGCTCTGCTACGGCGTGTGGGCGCTGCTCGGCTCCACCGGTGCCTGGCCGCAGACGGTGAACATGTGGGAGGAAGACGGCTGGGACGGCCTCGCCGCGTCGTTCGCGATCGAGGCAGTCGGCCCCGGTGCCCAAGACCCTGCACTCGCCAAATGGTGGGCCAAGGCACAGGAGTTCCGGCGCGGCGGCTTCGACCGGATCATGCTGCCCGCGCCGTGGACCCGTACCATCGAGCAGCTCTGCGCCGATGGCGTACGCGGCGAGGTGTATGCGCACGAGCTCGTCAGGGTTCGCACGGGCGCTGCGCCCGAGCTGCTGGAGCGGGCTCGTGACGGAGCGGCCCCGGTGCTGGCCGAGCATGGCTGGGAACTCGCCGGGGCGTTCACCACCGCCATGGTGAACGACGACGAGGCGCTGCTGCTCTGGGCCGTGCCGACATGGCAGCACTGGGCCGATGCGGAGAAGGCGTTCGGCAGCGACGACCGCTTGGTGCACTGGAGGGGTGAGCTGAGCGAGATCGTCACCGCTTGGCAACGCATCCTGCTCGTGGACGCCCCGCTGTCACCGATGCGAACCGGCCGCCAGCCGTCGCGGGCGGACCGCATCGATTGGGAGGACTGACGTGGGCCTGCCGATCTGCGCAGGGAGCCGTTCCGTCAGAGTAAGGCGACATCACCCGCCCGTCGCTTCACACTCTCATCACATGTCGGTCACGGGAGCATCACCACCATGGCCGATGATGGAGAGCGTGCTTCGACGTCGTACCACCGACCTGTCCACCACCCGATTGACCGGTGCTGCCCTGCTCGTCAACGCGCTCGTCGCCGTCACCGCCGCCGCGGTCGCTCCGATCGCCGCGGCAGCATCCGGGCAGCGCTACATCGATCAGGTCTTCTCCGCCGTTGACGTCACCAACGACGTCGTCTACGCCACGGCGCCCTCCCTGAACGGACCCACCACCGAGACCCTGACGATGGACGTCTACTCCCCGTCCGGTGACATCGTCAC
>JAYTSB010000554.1:0-4444 GCA_043745825.1 Actinomycetota bacterium
GGAACAGATGGCGGTGCACCGCGTCGACCACGGTCTCGTCGGGGCGAGGATGCCCGCAGCACGCGTTCGTCCACGTGCCCGGCCACGTGCGCTTGCCCGCAGCGCGCCGGGTGAGGAGGACCTTGCCGTCGGCCCGCACCACGTAGCATGAGATCGCCAGGTGCAGTGGGGTGTCTGAGCCGTGGACGTCGCGCTTGGGCATGGTCCCGATCCGCTCGCCGGCCGGGCCGAGCAAGACCACGTCGTCGTCGATGGAGCGTGGACGTGGTGAATCGAGGCAGCCTACGTCGTGCGTGAACACAACACTCAGGGCCTCCGTCATGATGTGAGGGTACCGAGGTGACGGCGGTCGTCAACCGGTTTAGTGCTATTTTCAACTGGCCGCGGAGACGTCGACCAGCAGCTGATCGACGATGTCCTGCACGGTGAGCACACCTTCCGTGCGACCCTCGGCGTTCACCACCACAACGAGCTGGCTATGGTGCTCGCGGGTACCGACCAGGATCTCCTCGAGCCGTTCCTCAGCGCGGTGGGTGCTGACCGGGCGGGCCAATTCGCGGGCCGTGATCGTGGTCCGGCGGGCGTCGTCGAGATGCAGCAGATCGCGCACGAGGATCACACCGACGACGTGATCGAGATCGCCGTCCACCAGCAGCAGGCGTGAGCGACGGGTGGTGCGAGCACACTGCTCGATCGTGTCGGCATTGGCGGAGACGTCGACGTAGGCGATGTCGGCTCGCGGCGTGAGCGCATCGTGGGCCACCCGGCCGCTGAGACTGAGGCTGCGGGTCAGCAGCGCGTGCGTGGACAGATCGAGCGCGCCGTGCTCTCGCGAGCGTTGCAGCAACACGTTCATCTCTACCGACGACAACGCCATCGACACCTCGCCCTTCGGTGAGATGCCGACGAGACGGATCAGCATGTTGGCAACCGCGTTGAGCGCGATGAGCAGCGGGCGCACGACCGCAGTGAACGCCCGGAACGGCGTGATCAGCACGAGCGCAGATCGTTCGGGATGGGTGATGGCCCAGGACTTCGGCGCCATCTCCCCGACCACCATGTGCACGAACACCACCACCAGCAAGGCGATGATGAAGCCGACGCCGTGGGCAACACTCGAAGGAAGGTGCACCGGACGATGGAGCACCTCGGCGATGCCGTCCGCGATGGCCGGCTCGGCCAGGGCGCCGATGCCGAACGAACAGAGGGTGATGCCCAGCTGCGCTCCGGCCAGCATGACCGTGAGCTCACCCAGGCTGCGCGATGCCCGCTCGGCACGCTTGTTGCCTTCGTTGACGAGGTGGTTCAGACGGGCTCGACGCGAGGCGAGCAGCGCGAATTCGACGGCGACGAAGAAGCCGTTGAGGACCAGCAGCACGATGCTGATGCCGAGCGCAGGGAGCCGGCTCATCAGGAGTCCTGCCGCAGCCGGCTGGCATCGATGGTGACCTCGGTGATGCGGCGACCCTGGGTGGCGGCTACCCGCAGGCGCACCCCGCTGAAGCGCACCGTGTCGCCCATGCTGGCCATGCGCTCGAGGCGGGTGAGAATGAGGCCGGCCACCGTCTCGTACGGTCCGTCGGGCAGCTCCACGCCGGTCTCTTCGAAGATCTCATCGAGCCGCCATGAGCCCGGCACCGTCCACACCCGCTCGCTCGGGTGCTGCACCTGCGGGGGCTCCGGATCGCTCTCGTCCTGGATCTCGCCGACCAGCTCTTCGGCCAGGTCCTCCACGGTGATCACACCGAAGAAGTCGCCGTACTCGTCGATCACGATGGCCATCTCCGCAGCGGCGGTGCGCAGCGCGTGCAGCACCGACGGCAGACGAGCGGCCTCGGCCACGACGACGGCCTCGGTCATCAGGTCGCGTACTGGTGTCATGGCCCAGGCCGAACGTTCCACGTCCAGCAGCGCCTGGGCATGCACGACGCCGACCACTTGATCGTCGGCACCCATCACCGGGAAGCGTGAGTGCCGCGCACCCACGAGCTCACGCAGGTCTGCGCACGTCGCATCGGCCTCGATGGTCTCCACATCCACCCGGTGGGTCGCGGTGTCGGCGGCGCGCAGTTCACGAAACGCGAGCACGTGCTCCAGCAGGTCGGCCTGGCCGGCGTCCAGTGAGCCTTCCTTCAACGACTCGGCGATGATGGTGTCCAGCTCTTCCAGCGACACGACATCGGTCAGCTCCTCCACGGGCTCGATGCCCACCGAGCGGAGCAGGTTGTTGGATGTCGCGTCGAAGAAGCCGATCAGCGGACCAAAGGCTTGCATGAACAGTGTCATCGGTCGTGCCGTCAACCTAGCGACGCGCTCGGGCCGGGCGATGGCCAGGTTCTTGGGTACCAGCTCGGCGGCGATCATCTGCCCAACGGTGACGAGGAGGAACCCCACGGCAACGGCAATGACCTCGCGGTTGCTCTCGCCGACGCCGAGTGCGTCGAGAACCGGTGCAAGGGCGCTGCGCGACACCGGCTCGGCGATGAAGCCGACGAGCAGCGACGTGGCGGTGATACCCAGCTGCGCGCCGGAGAGCATGAAGCTGAGTCGGCGCAGCACCGCAAGCGCGCGCCGAGCGCCCTTGTCCTGCTCGCCGACGCCTTCCAGCGCGTTGCGGTCCACGGCCACGTATGCGAACTCGGCGGCCACGAAGAAACCGTTCGCCACCACCAGCAACACGATTGCAGCAACACCGAGCACGATTCCCACGACCGGAACATCTTCGCACAACCCGGTTCGTCGCCACCCTCGCGTGTCGGGTCGTCCGTCACCCGGCCATCTCTTACCGGGCCGCCTGTCATTTGGCCATCTGTTACTGGGCCATCTGTTACTGGGCCGATCATTGCGCGACACTGGGCCGGTGAGTTACGAACACCTGCTGGTCACCCACGATGGTCCGATCACCACCATCACGCTCAACCGAGCGGAGAAACGCAATGCGTTGGCGATGAACGTGATGCTGGAGCTGACCGAGGCGTTCCGCCACGTCGGTGCCAGCGACGCGCACGGGGTGATCCTGGCAGCCAACGGCCCGGTGTTCAGTGCCGGACACAACTTCGCCGACATGGCCGGCGCGAGCCTGGATGAAGCCCGCCAGCTGTTCACCGTGTGCACGACCATGATGGAGGCCATCCAGTCGATGCCGCAGCCGGTGGTGGCCAAGGTGCATGCACTTGCCACCGCGGCCGGCTGCCAGTTGGTGGCCACGTGCGATCTCGCCGTCGCCGCGGACACCGCCGGGTTTGCGATACCGGGTGGTAAGGGTGGCCTGTTCTGTCACACCCCGCTCGTCGCCGTCGCCCGGAACATCGGCCGCAAGCGCGCGCTCGAGATGGCCCTTACCGGCGACATCATCGACGCGGCCACCGCTGTGGATTGGGGGCTGATCAACCGCGCCGTGCCGGCCGCCGCGCTGGACGCAGCAACGCTCGATCTGATCCAGCGCGCCACGCGCGGCAGCCTGTTGTCCAAGGCGATGGGCAAGCAGGGGTTCTACGGCGAGATCGATCTGCCCCAGGCGCGGGCGTACGAGTTCGCAGTGGAGCTGATGGCCTCCGCTGCGCTCACCGCCGACGCGCAGGAGGGCATCGCTGCGTTCTTGGAGAAGCGCCACGCCAACTTCACCGAACGACCCTGAGCGCACCTGAATCCTGCGGGCGGCGCGTGGATCACGCTGCATCGGCGACGAAGTTGCGCAGCCGGTGCACCGCCGCGTCGCGGTGGTTGCGCACGGTGCGGGGCGTCACGCCGAGGTCGTGGGCGACGAGGTCGGCGCGGCCACGCCGCACCAGCGCGCTCAGCAGCTCCACGTCGGCGTCGCTCACGATGCCGCGTCGCCGGGCGGCCAGCAGCACTTCGATCAGCTCGATGACCGGCTCCACACTCGACACGTCCACAGCCTCCATCCGGTACGTGGGCATCGGCAGCTCGTCGGCCTGGCGTCGCCGGCGGGGACGCACCACGGTTTGGAACCCGATGTCGCGGACGAGGTTGGGAACGACGCGTCGCGGTCGACGGTCCACCGGGTAGGCGCAGATGACGGGCCAGGCGTTGGCCACCAGTTCATCGAGCATGGCGCGCTGGCGGGTCTGGCCGATGGCGTGCCGCCGGGCGAGCCCGCAGAGCGCCGGCAGGATCCGCTGCAGCACGATGCGGGCAGCCAGCGGTTCGGTGGCGGCCAACCGCAGGAGCTGCACGAGGTAGACGTCCGCCGGGTCGTTTGCCGGGTCGTTTGCCGGATCGTCACGCCCGTCTGCTTGCGTTGGTTCCTCGACAGGATGGGCGTGGCCGCGGTTGGCGGCGGTCCCTGGGGCCGGACGGTAGCCGCACCGGGCGAGGACGTCATCGAGGGACTGGACCTCGTCACCGGGAAGCTGCCAGCCACGCACGGTGGCCAGCTCTTGGCGGGTGATGGTGAGGCGGCGCCACTCGCGGGCCAGTTGGT
>JAYTSB010000555.1:0-2111 GCA_043745825.1 Actinomycetota bacterium
GCTGGTAGTCCTTGCCGGGCGTACCCAGCTGATCGCTGTTGCCGCCCAACCGCTGGAGCACGGCGAGGGCCTCGTCCAGAGTGGCGACGGGGATGATCTCGACATCATCTCCCACCACCTTGCGCGCCTTGGCCAGGCTCTCGGGCGACTGTGCGGCGGGCACGATGAAGTACTTCGCACCGGTTTGGCGCACCGCTGACGCCTTCTGCGGCAGGCCACCGATCGCGCCGACCTTGCCGTTGACGTCGATCGTGCCGGTGACCGCGATGCGGCGGCTGCCGGTGAGCTCACCCGGGGTCAGCTCATCGATGAGCGTGAGCGTGAACGCCAGACCTGCCGACGGGCCACCGATGCCGTCGGTGGAGATGGTGATCGGAAACGGCGACGTACCGACCGTTGTGGTGTCAAAGGGATAGAACCCAATGATCGTCCGGGTGGCATCGTCCGGCGACGCGATGAGCTCGATCGTGCCCGTCTGGGTGCCGCCGACCCCCGGCCGCTTGTACTTCACATCGACCGTGTCGCCCGGCTTGTGGGCTTTGAGGATAGGGGTGAGGTCGTCGACGGTCTTGATGTCCTTGCCGTCGATGCTGATCACCTCGTCGTCTGGCTTCAGCACCTTGCCCGACGGCGCTTCCTGCTCGCACTTGGTGCCGTCCTTGTTGACCTTGAAACAGATGATCTGATCGATCACGATCGCACCAGGCTTGAGGTCGATCGGGTAGCCGAGCTTGGAGAGCGCGGCGTACTCCGCTGACTGCTGCGCGGTGATCATCTGCCGTTGACCACGTGTGCTCAGCTGCTGCGGGGTGCTGGTCCCATAGATGTCGGTGTAGGTCTTGGTGTCGATGTCGTCATCGGTGCGGAACATCAGCCAGGACAACAGCGGCAACTGCGGTTCGCGAATGGTGACGAAGAGGAACCTGCCGGCGGCCGGGTAGCGCTGCACTTCGTCCAGGCTCAGCCGGGATTCCACCTGTTCAGCGTCTGACGGCACGATCGCGTACGGCCGCTTGATGGTGGTGAACCGAGAAGCGGTGAACACGCTGGACAGCAACAGGGCTGCCAGCGTGGCCACGGCGATCCCGGCGAGCGGGAACGCCCACAGGCGGTGCTTCGGGTTGGGCGCGAGAGCGACAACAGGCTGTGCAAGTACGATCTGCTGTTGCGTGTCAGTCACTGAGTTCACCGTCCGTGCCGCTTGGATCCTCGGCCTCACCATGTTGGCACTGCTGTGCGTCGGATGGCGAAAGACTGCCAGAGCGGCCCCACCGATTCCACGCGGGATGCGACCTCCGCGCGCCGGGGTCGCCGTCACGGAAGTTCCCGCACCTTCCTACCGGCGCACGCCGATCTGGCGCCGCATCTGGGCACTGGCCTCGACCAGCTTTCTCACGGTGCTGAGCGGTGCCATCATTGCCATCGTGAGTGCGTACGCCGTGTCCTTGGCGGTCACCACCCTTTCCAACCTGTTGAAACGATGACAACGTCCTCTCTGTCCCTCTCGCCCGTTGCGGCCGAGCGCCGGCGGATGATCGCGCTCGCAGGACACATGGGGGATCCGGACACGGCGCGTTCGGGGTTGGACGATCCTGAGCCGACAGTGCGCGGTACGGCGCTCGGCGCGTTGCACCGCCTCGGCGCCCTGCGCCATGACGAACTGCGTACGAGCTTCCGCGACCGGATCGCCGCGGTCCGGCGCCGAGCCGCCGAGGTGGCGGCGCACTACCCGACAATCTCATTGATCGATCTGCTGCACGACACCGATGCGTCGGTGGTGGAAGTTGCGGCATGGTCCAGTGGCGAGCACGAGACCGTGGGCGATGACGAACTCGACCGATTGATCGAACTCGCCACCGAGCACGAGGATCCGCTCGTGCGCGAGGCCAGCGTCGCTGCGCTCGGGGCGATCGGCCAGGAACGTGGGTTGCCCGCCATCCTGGCCGGCTGCACGGACAAGCCGGCCATCCGTCGCCGTGCCGTGCTGGCGCTGGCGCCGTTCGAGGGTGAGGACGTCGATACCGCACTCGCTGCGGCGCTTGTCGACCGCGACTGGCAGGTGCGCCAGGCGGCCGAGGACCTCACGCGCGACTGAGCACGTCCGCACCGAC
>JAYTSB010000556.1:0-1513 GCA_043745825.1 Actinomycetota bacterium
CCGCCGCACTCACAGTGACCTCAGGTACCGATCGTGCTCGAACGTGCTGACGTGCGCCTTGTAGGCCCGCCACTCGTTGCGCTTGTTGCGCAGGAACCACTCGAAGATGTGCTCACCCAGCGCCTCGGCCACGAGCGAGGATTCCTCCATCACCTTCAGCGCATCGCCGAGCGACGAGGGGATCTGATCGATGCCGAGCTTGACGAGCTGCGCGTCGTCCATCTGGAACAGGTTGGCGTCCGCCTCCGGGGACAGCTCGTAGCCCTCCTGCACGCCACGCATGCCGGCGGCCAGCAACACGCTGAAGGCAAGGTAGGGGTTGCACGCCGGGTCGGGCGATCGGTACTCGATGCGCGTGGCGAGTGGGTTGCCCTTCTTCGGGATCGGCACCCGGATCAGGCCGCTGCGGTTGTTGCGCGCCCAGCTGATGTGGACCGGCGCCTCGAACCCGGGAACCAGACGTTTGTAGCTGTTCACCGTCTGGTTGGTGACGGCGGTGATCTCGGCCGCGTGGCGCAGCAGGCCGGCCATGAACTGCTTGGCCAACGGCGACAGGTTGTAGGCATCGTCGGCTGCGTAGAACGCATTGTCCTCGCCGTTGAACAGCGACAGGTGCACATGCATGCCGGAGCCCTGCACGCCCTCCAGTGGCTTGGGCATGAATGATGCGTACACACCCTGGCTGGCGGCGACCTCTTTCACCACGAGGCGGAAGGTCATGATCGAGTCGGCCATGCTGAGCACGTCGTTGTGGCGCAGATCGATCTCGTGCTGGCTGGGTGCGTCCTCGTGAAAGCTGTACTCCACGGGGATGCCCATCGCCTCCAGCGTGCGGATGGTCTGCTTGCGCAGCGATCCCGAGACGTCGCTCGCCGTGAGATCGAAGAAGCCGGCTTCGTCGAGCGGCTGCGGCGCCTGCCCGCGCTCGGGAGGCGAGAAGTAGAAGAACTCCATGTCCGGGGCCACGAAGAACGTGAGCCCCATCGCCCGTGCGGCGGCGAGGTTGCGGCGCAGCACTTGGCGGGGGTCGCCCTCGAACGGCGTGCCGTCGAGGTTGTGGATGTCGCAGAACACTCGCGCCTCGGCCGCTTTGGGATCACCCCAGGGCAGGACCTCGAAGGTGTTTGGATCGGGGATCGCGAGCACGTCGCTCTCCTGCACGCGACTGAACCCGTCGATCGACGAGCCGTCGAAGGTCATGCCGTCTTCCAGCGCGTTCTCCAGCTCGGCCGGGCTGATCGCAAAGCTCTTCAGGTTGCCGAGGACATCGGTGAACCACAGCCGCACCAAACGGACGCCGCGCTCTTCCACCGTGTGGAGCACGTAATTGCGCTGCTCTTCGTTCATGTTCATGGTTCCTCGCAGATCGATGGAAGATCTCGGCTGCTCGCCGCACCGTGCGGCGAGCAACCGGGATCTCCATCGATCTGCGAGGAACCATGAACATGAACGAACAGCAGCGCAACTACGTGCTCCACACGGTGGAAGAGCGCGGCGTCCGGCTGGTGCGGCT
>JAYTSB010000557.1:0-9495 GCA_043745825.1 Actinomycetota bacterium
TCGGGTTCATGAAGGTCGCGTTGGCGGACTCGGACATCGATCCGGGCCCCGCCGAGCATGTCGACGACGAGTCGCACGACGCCTACCTGCATGCAGAGACCGAGCTGGCGCTCGAGCGCACGGGCAAGGGCGTCGGCACCCCCATCATGACGTTCAACCCCGACTCGGCTACGCCGTCGAGCTTCTTCGGTCCGGTCATCTCCAAGACGCCACGGGGCGCCGATGCACTGAAGCTGTGGGACGCCATCGAAGTCATCGCCACGGCGAGCAGCATGTCCGAGCTGAAACGGTCGGCACGGGCCAAGCTCGACTTCACCTGATCCGCATCACCACAAGGAGGCCGCGATGGCCAAACAGACGAAGCGGCGGGCGGCAGCGCCGTCCCAGCACCGCTATCCCCGTGAGGCGCGCCTCAACCAGTCGCTGCGCCAGGTGATCGCCGAGGAGCTCGTGGCCATCGACGACGAGCACCTCGACCTGGTCACCATCACCTCGATCGACGTCGATCCGGAGATGAACCGGGCCATCGTGTTCTTCGACTCGTTGAAGGGTGAGGACGCCGACGCCGAGATCCTCGAGGCACTGGCCCGCTACCGGGTGCGCCTGCAGAGCTCTGTCGCCCGTCAGATCCGCTCGAAGAAGACGCCGATCCTCGAGTTCCGCCCCGACGAGGTGATCCGTTCTGCGGAGCGCATCGAGCGAATCCTGCGTGACAACCCGAGCCCGGCGGTGCACGCCGACGGCCCGGACCAGGATCCGGCCGAGGCGCCGCTCCAGGATCCGGACGAGGATCCAACCCTCGACGTGACCGATGGCCCGGCGTAAGCCACCAACCGTCCACGGGATGACGGTGGTCGACAAACCGGCCGGCGTCACCAGCCACGATGTCGTCAACCAGTTACGCCGCCACTTCGGCGAGAAACGGATCGGTCACGCCGGCACGCTCGACCCGGGTGCCACGGGTGTGCTCGTGGTGGCCGTCGGCAACGCCACCCGGCTGATGCGGTTCCTGTCCGGGGCGGACAAGTCGTATGTCGGCGAGATCGTGCTCGGCACGTCCACATCAACCTTGGATGACGCCGGCGAGGTGACGGCCAACTTCGACATGAGCGTGGTCACGCTTGCGAACGCGCGCCGGGTGGTGGCAGAGCATCTTGTCGGCGACATCGAACAGGTGCCGCCGATGGTGTCAGCGCTGAAGGTTGACGGGCGGCGTCTGCACGAGCTGGCACGCGAGGGCATCGAGGTGGAGCGCGCCCCCCGACCGGTGCACATCGCCCGCTTCGAGCTCGAGGCCACGGATCAACCCGGGGTGCTGCGCGCGATCGTGGACTGCTCGTCCGGTACGTACATCCGCACGCTCGCCGACGATCTCGGCCATCTCCTCGGCGGCGCCGCGCACCTGCGCAACCTGCGCCGCACGCGTGTCGGTCGGTTCACGCTCGAGCACGCCCAGCCACCGGATGCGGCGACACTGCTGCCCGTGGAGACCGCCGTCGCACACCTGCCCTCCGTGATCGTCGATGAGGCCACTGCGGATCTCATCACCCACGGCCGGTTGCTCCCGGCGTGGCCGGGCGACGGGCCATGGTCGGTGTTCGCAGCGACCGGTGAGCTGTTGGCCGTGTACGAGATGTTCCGCCGTGTCCAGGCCAAGCCGGCGGTGGTCCTCGTCGGCGCATGACGCCGGTGCACTGTGCTCGCAGGGATGAGGGCCTGTAACGTCATCGGGCGTGCAGGTGATCACCGATCTCTCCGAGAAGCCCTGGCCGGGTGAACGGTCCGTCATCACCATCGGTGCGTACGACGGTGTGCACCGCGGTCACCGCGCTGTGATTGCCGACGTGAAGGACATCGCCGCAGCACAGCGCTGCCGTTCGGTGGTAGTGACCTTCGACCGTCATCCCGCCAGCGTCGTGCGACCAGAGTCCGCGCCGAACCTGCTCACTGATCTCGACCAGAAGTTGGAGCTGTTGGCCGCCACGGGGGTGGATGCCACGGTGCTGGTGCGATTCGATGAGGCACAATCGTTCGAGAGCGCGGCCGACTTCGTAGAGCGCGTGCTCGTGCACTGCCTGGCGACGCGAACCATCGTGGTGGGGGAGGACTTCCACTTCGGGCGTCAACGCTCGGGCAACGTCTCGCTCCTGCGCGAGCTGGGCGCTCTGCACGACTTCGATGTCCAACCGCGCGACCTCGTGCCGCGAGCCGATGGGATCGAGGAGCCGATCAGCTCCACGGCCATCCGGCGCGCCCTCGCAGGTGGCCAGGTGGAGCTCGCTGCAGAGATGCTCGGACGTCCGTTCGAAGCGCGCGGCAAGGTGGTGCACGGCGACCAGCGCGGGCGCCTGCTCGGGTTTCCCACGGCCAACGTCGAGGTCCCCAACAAGATCTGCCTGCCCGCCGATGGGGTGTATGCGGGCACGTACGTGCGCCCGGACGGCCAGCGCCACGCATGCGCAATCAACCTCGGTCGTCGGCCCACGTTCTACGAGCACGCCGATCACTCGCTGCTGGAAGCCCACCTGCTGGACTTCAGCGATGAGCTGTACGGCGAGGCGGCCCACGTGCAGTTCAGCCACTTTTTGCGCAGCGAGCGTAAGTTCGACGGCATCGACGCGTTGGTCACCCAACTCAAGCACGACATCGAACACGCCCGCGCGGTCACCGAATCCTGACGCTCGATGCCCTGAGGCTCAACGGCCAACGGTCACCAGCAGGACGAGGCCGGTCAACACCACACCGGTGGCAGTGAGCCGGCGGCGGACCTGGCCCTCGCCGAGGTACCGCCAGCCCACCAGTGCGGCGAGCACCACGCTGGACTCACGCAACGCCGTGACGTAGCCGACGGAGGCGAACCGCACGGCCACGAGGACCAGCGTGTAGGTGACCAAGGATGCGATGCCGGCCAGCAGGAACTTGCGCCAGTCGATGCGCAGCGCGACGCGCAGGTGGCCGAAGCGGCCGGTGGCGAGGCCAAAGGTGGTGAGCGACGCCAACGTCATGATGGATGTCGCCAGGCCGTAACCGATGTCGCCGATCACGCCCGAGTGCGGCACCTCGGTGACCCGTGACCCCTTGCTGTCGAGCAACGTGTAGACGCAGATCGACGCGGCCACGCCGGCGGCGGTGAGCACGGCCGGGCCGCGGGCTCGCCCGGCGAGGATCGCCAGCCCGCATGCGATGGTGACGATGGCGATGATGGTCCACGCCTTGGCCTGGTCGCCGAGCAGCACGACGCCGCCGATCGCCGCCAGGAACGCGCCGCCACCCCGGGCGATCGGGTAGACCTGGGAGAAGTCGCCGTGTCCGTAGGCCCGGCTCAGCAGCAGCGTGTAGGGCAGGTGCACGCACCCCGACAACACTGCCCACTTCCAACCCGCAGCCGGCATGCCGCCGGTGGCGACGAGCGTGGCGAGGGCAATGAGCCCGCCGAAGCCGAACTGCGCCCACAGCGCGATGAAACGGTCGTGCGGGGATTGTTTGATGGCGAGGTTCCACCCCGCGTGCAGCACTGCGGCGCCGAGCGCGAGCAGGGTGGCGGTGAGCACGATCGCCGAGACTACCGGCGTGACCACGGCGGACTGCGCCGTGTGCGTAGTGTTGGACGATGTATGGATCGACCCATTGGTATGTTCGACTCCGGGTTCGGCGGCCTCACGGTGGCCCGGGCACTGATCGACCTGCTGCCTGACGAGGACATCGTCTACATCGGTGACACCGGCCGCTATCCGTACGGCGCGAAGCCTCAGGCCGAAGTGCGCGAGTACGCCTTCCAGTTGGCCTGGAGCCTCGTCAAGGATTTCGACGCGAAGGCCATCGTGGTCGCCTGCAACACAGCGTCGGCGGCCGCGCTCGACGATCTTGTCGAGGCGATGCCGGTTCCCGTCATCGGCGTGATCGAGCCGGGTGCACGAGCGCTCGTGGAGGCAACGCGCAGCGGACGCGTCGGTGTCATCGGCACCGTCGGCACGGTGATGTCCGGTGCCTACGACCGCGCCGTCGCCCACACGGGTGTGCCCGTGATGCTCACGACGGCCGCCTGCCCCGGGTTCGTCGAGTTCGTCGAGCGCGGTCAGACCAGCGGCGACGAGATCGCCATCCTCGCGGACCGGATGCTGGCACCGGTGAAGGCCGCGAGCGTGGACACGCTCCTGTTGGGTTGCACCCACTACCCCTACCTTGCCCGCGTCATCGGTCAAGCGATGGGCCCATCGGTCACGCTCGTCAGCAGCGCCGACGAGACTGCGTTCGCCGCCCGCGACCAGTTGGACGAGCTGGGTTTGCTCCGGGCGGCGCATGGGGGCGGCGCGCCGGCGGCAGAGCATCAGTTCTTGTCGAGCGGCGACATCGGTTGGTTTGCGGATCTCGGTCGGCGCCTGTTCGGTCCCGAGCTCGCTGCGGCACAGGCATGGGTGCCGCCGGCCGGTTCCGAGTCCTCGTTTGCATCGGGTCCCACCAAAGCCGCTGGCTGATCGAGCACGAGAAAAGAGGAGACACCATGGCGCGTCCTGACGGTCGTGAACCCAACGAACTGCGACCGCTGTCATTCGAGCGCGACTTCACGGAGATGGCGGCGGGCAGCGTGCTCGTCAGCTTCGGGCGCACGCGAGTGCTGTGCACGGCGAGCATCGATGAGGACGTGCCCCGGTGGATGAAGGGAAAGGGCAAGGGCTGGGTCACGGCCGAGTATTCGATGCTGCCCGGTTCGTCGCCCGAGCGCGTCGACCGCGAAGCGGCAAAGGGCAAACAGAGCGGGCGGACCGTGGAGATCCAGCGGCTCATCGGCCGGTCGTTGCGCGCTGCGTGCGACATGCGCCTGCTCGGTGAGCGCCAGGTCGTGGTGGACTGCGACGTGCTGCAGGCCGACGGCGGCACGCGCACGGCCAGCATCTGTGGTGGGTACCTCGCATTGCACGACGCCCTGACCCGCCTTGTGCAGAACCAGGCCATCAGCGCCCAGCCGCTGCACTCGTACTGCGCCGCCATCAGCGTGGGTGTGGTCGATGGCATGGCGGTGCTGGACCTGCCCTACGTGGAGGACAGCCGCGCCGAGGTTGACATGAACGTGGTCATGCTCAAGCGCCTCGTCGGTGCCGCCGAGGCGCAGTTCGTGGAGGTGCAGGGCACCGCCGAAGGTGCACCGTTCAGCCGCAGTGAGCTCGATCAGCTGCTCGCCCTCGCCGAGGGAGGGCTCGATGAGATCATGGATCTGCAGGCGGAGATGATCGCCACCCCGCCTGAGTTCCGCAAGCTCGGTCGCTGAGCACGGCAGCCGCGATGGACACCTTCGTCTGCGCGTCGGCAAATCCGGGCAAGGTGGCCGAGATCGCATCGCTGCTCCAGGGTCTGGTCGAGCTGCTGCCCCGTCCGGCCGATGTCCCCGATGTTGTCGAAGATGCTGACACGCTGATCGGCAACGCACGGCTGAAGGCCGCAGCCATCAGCGCGGCCACCGGCCTGGCGGCCATCAGCGACGACACCGGGTTGGAAGTGGATGCCCTCGGCGGGGCGCCCGGGGTGCACACCGCGTACTTCGCAGGCGAGGGTCGCAGCGACGCGGCCAATCGGGCCAAGATGCTGGAGGTGCTGGACGGCGTCGATCCCGCGCAGCGCACGGCGCGCTTTCGCACCGTGGCGATGGTGGTGTGGCCAGGAGGCCGCGAACTGGCGGTGGAGGGGGTGTGCGAGGGCAGCATCGCCGTCAGCGAGCGCGGCGAGCGCGGCTTCGGCTACGACGCCCTCTTCATCCCCGCAGCCGCCGACGGCCGTACCTTCGCAGAGATGTCGGAGGCCGACAAGAACGGCCTCTCCCACCGCGGACGGGCCTTCCGCGCCCTCGTCAAGGCCCTGCGCGCCGAGCCCGCGTAACCCGTCCCCCCAGGTTCCGCGCAGGTTCTTGCCCTGCAGGGGGCACTTTCGACTGCAAACTGTTGCAAGCATCCGACGGCGCCTGGGGGTGCTTGCAATTGCTTGCACGGAAAAGGGCCCTATTGGGGGCAAACACCTGCGCGGAACTGGGGAAGGGGCTGCCGGTGGGTGGGATCACCAGCCGCGTAGGTCGATCGGCCAGCGGTCGAGCACCTCACCGTCTCTGACCAACCATGCGGCCTCGTGCATCGCCATCGTCGGATCGATGTGTGCGGGAGTCACCAACACGCGATCGCCGACGTCCACCCCGGCCAATGCGGCGAACGTGACGTGCTCGTCGCTGCAGAACCACACCGTTGCATCGCTGTCATCGAGATCGGTCAGCGTGGGGTTGCCATGGTCCATGCCCAACGCCTTCAGGCCGACATCGGCCACGGCGTGGCGGCTGTTCGCGGACACGACGGTGCCAACCACGAAGCACGCCTGCAGGAAGGGAAGACCGAGCTGTGCGTAGTGCGAGTCCATCAGTGCGTAACTGCCGGCCTGCACCTCGGAGACGCGGTCGTGGAGGTCGTGAGTGCCGGTGCCGCCGGCGGACACGATGTCGCCACCCACATCGGCATGTGCGGCCAGCAGCAGATCCATCGCCGCGGCCACCTGGGCACGCTGCTGCTCACGGTCGGACACCACCATCAGATGGCCCTCGTAGCCCATCACGCCGCGCACCGTCAGGCCGCGGCTGCGGGCGAGATCGGCCAACCGCCCGGCCTCGGTGGGTGCGCAACCGCAGCGGGGCAGGCCGACGTTCACGTCGATGAGCACGTGCTGCAAGCCCGCCGCAGCCACGGCCTCCACCGTGGTCGCCGAGTCGACAGCAACGGTGACGAGGGCCCGGTCCTGCAGCGCTGCCAAGGCTTCCAGGCGGCGCGGATCGACCACCTCGTTGGCCAGCAGGAGGTCGTCGCCCAGGCCGGCGGCGGCCATGCCGAGGACCTCGCGTGGAGTCGCACAGGTGAAGTGGCGATGTCCCGCCGCGACCTGGGCAGCGGCCAGGGCGGTGCATTTGTGGGCCTTGACGTGCGGCCGGAGCGCCCCGGCGGGGTGGGCGGATGCCATCGTTGCCAGGTTGTGGTCAAAGGCGTCGGTCGCGATGATCAGCGCAGGCGTGGGGAGGTCGTGGATCCGCATTTCTCCACCGTAGACAGCGCAGGTCAACGGCGCAGTGAGGGCGGCGGAGCGCCCCCGTTCGGGGAGGAAAAATGCCCCGCTGCCCTTACCCTTGGGTCACTGTTGGTTCCCGTCCGGCCCGCCGGATCCGGCCCTCGTCCGGTGGGGAGCGACTCGCAAGCAGATTCGTGAGGTATCCCGCGTGAAGTTCAAGAAGGGCGACACCGTCATCTACCCCCAGCATGGCGCATGCCTGGTGCAGGGGACCAAGAAAGTGGTCGCTTTCGGGGAGACTCAGGAGTATCTGATCCTGCGGACGATCATCAACGAGATGACGCTGTCGGTCCCGGTGTCGCGTGCAGCTGACGTCGGTGTGCGTCCGCCGGTGTCGCCGGACGAGCTCGAAGACCTCGTGTCCGTGCTGTCCAAGGCCGACCCCCGGGTGCCGTCCAACTGGAGCCGGCGGTTCAAGAACCACCAGGAGAAGTTGAAGAGCGGCGACGTCTACCAAGTGGCCGAAGTGGTTCGCAACCTTGCGGCTCGCAACCGGGACGCTTCGCTGTCCGCAGCGGAGCGCACGATGTACGAGCGGGCCCGCATCAACCTCATCAGCGAGATCGCGCCGGCGCTGAAGGTGAGTGCCGAGGAAGCCGAGCACTACCTCGACGAGGCGCTTGCCAAGGGCGTGCTGAAGCCAGCCAAGGAAGTCAAGAAGAAGGCTTGATCCGGCCCTCGCGGGCGCTTGCCGACCGCGGCGCGTGACGAGGTGATCGTCTACAGTTCGGCGTATGTCAGCGCGAGCGCACGTCCCCCGGGAAGAGCTGGAAGTCAAGATCCGGGCGGGTGAGATCGACACGGTGCTGATGGCCTTCCCAGATCTGCAGGGCCGGCTCGTGGGCAAGCGCACCACAGGGCGGTTCTTCCTGCAGAGCGTGGCTGACGCGGGCACCGAGAACTGCGACTACCTCATTGCGTGCGACATGGACAACAACCCCGTGCCCGGCTACCGGTTCACGAGCTACGAGCAGGGCTACGGCGACATGCTCGCCTCGGCGGACTGGGACACGATCCGCATCATCCCGTGGGTGCCGAAGACGGCGATGATCATGTGCGATCTGTACGACGTGACCACCAAGGAGCTGATCGAGGTGGCGCCTCGAACCATGCTGCGCCGACAGGTGGAGGCCGCCGCCGAGCTGGGGTTCTTGCCGATGGTGGCCAGTGAGATCGAGTTCTATCTGTTCAAGGACACCTACGACGAAGCCCACGACAAGGGCTACCGGGACCTGAGGCCGCACAGTCCTTGGCTGGAGGATTACCACGTCCTGCAGACCACCAAGGACGAGTACATCATCGGTGAGCTCCGCCGGAACCTGGAGCTGGCCGGGGTCCCGGTGGAGTTCAGCAAGGGTGAGGCGGGACGCGGTCAGCACGAGATCAACCTCGACTACACCACCGCCGTGGAGATGGCTGATCGCAACAGCGTGTACAAGACCGGTGCCAAGGAGATGGCTGCGCTGAACGGGCGCAGCATCAGCTTCATGGCCAAGTACGACTTCAACGACACCGGATCGTCGTGCCACATCCACTCCAGCCTGTGGAGCCTGGACGGCGAGACAGCGCTGTTCGACGGCCACCACGAGCACGGCGCGCACGGGATGAGCAAGCTCTTCCGTCACTACCTCGCGGGTCTGATCGCCACGTCGCAGGAGTTCGCCCTGCTGTGGGCGCCCACGATCAACAGTTACAAGCGCTTCCAGCCCGGATCCTGGGCACCGACCGGGATCGGCTGGGGCATCGACAACCGAACCCTGGGCTACCGCTTGGTCGGCCATGGCAAGGGCATGCGCGTCGAGTGTCGCATCCCCGGCAGCGATGCCAACAGCTACTTCGCCTTCGCCGGCACCCTCGCGGGCGGTCTGTACGGCATCCGCAACGAGCTCGAGCTCGGCGAGCCGTTCCTGGGGAACGGGTACGAGACCCCCGACATCCCGCGCATACCGTGGAACCTCCGCGATGCGATCGACCTGTGGGAGAACAGCGCCATCGCTCGTGAGTGCTTCGGCGACGACGTCCACCACCACATCCTCACGATGGCCAAAGGCGAGTGGTTGGCCTTCAACCAGACGGTGACCGATTGGGAGCTGCGCCGCTACTGGGAACGGGTCTAGGTGCTGCGAGCCCCGGTAGGATCTCGGCTCGTTCGTACCAGGATCTCGGTACCAGGATCTCGAGAAGGATGTGGGCCACATGGCTGGCAGGTTGAGCGGCAAAGTTGCGTTGATCACCGGGGCGTCGTCGGGCCTCGGCCGCGTCGGCGCGGAGCGGTTCGCGTCTGAGGGGGCCCAGGTCGTCATTGCCGACCTGCATGATGGCGACGAGGTCGTGGAGGCCATCGCCGCCGCGGGCGGGGAGGCCACGTTCGTGCGCTGTGACGTGACCGACGAGGCGTCGATC
>JAYTSB010000558.1:0-2886 GCA_043745825.1 Actinomycetota bacterium
GGCGTTCACCGGCAGCGCACCCACCCAGATGCGCTGCCTGCACCACACCCTGGAGACGCTCTACAACCATGGCTGGGTTCACCACATCCAACGGCTGATGATCCTCGGCAACCTCGCCCTGCTGGCCGGCGTCAACCCGCAGGCGATGACGGACTGGATGTGGGCGGGGTTCGTCGACGGCGCCGAATGGGTGATGGTGCCGAACGTGATCGGGATGGCCTTGCATGCCGACGGTGGCGCGATGGCGACCAAGCCGTACGCGGCGGGGGGCGCCTACATCAACAACATGAGCGACTACTGCCGCGGATGCCGCTACGACCGCAAGCAGCGCACCGGCCCTGACGCCTGCCCGTTCACCACGCTCTACTGGGACTTCATCGCCCGGCACGATCAGCGCTTTGCGCGCAACCCACGGATCGTGCGCCAAGTGCGGGCCGCCCAACAGCTCGGCGATCTGACCGAGGTGCGCGTGCGCGCTCGCGAGGTCCTGGTGATGCTGGACAGGGGTGAGCTGTAAGCGTCTCGACGGCTTCGTGTGCGATATGGTCCCACGCCATGTCACACCTGTATGACCTCAGCATGCCGTCGATCACGGGTGAACCCGTCGATCTCGGCGATTTCCGGGGCGTGGTCTGCCTCGTCGTCAACGTCGCCAGCGCTTGAGGCCTCACGCCTCAGTACGCAGGTCTGCGTACGCTCCACGAAGACAACAAGGCCAACGGCTTCTCCGTGTTGGCCTTCCCGTGCAATCAGTTCGGCACACAGGAACCGGGCACTGACGCCGAGATCCACGAGTTTGCCACCAGCACGTATGACGCCACGTTCCCGATGTTCTCCAAGGTCGAGGTCAACGGACCGGGAGCCTGCGAGTTGTACACGTGGTTGAAGTCGCAGCACGGTGAGGGCGGCGACATCACGTGGAACTTCGAGAAGTTCCTCGTCGATCGCGACGGCAACGTCGTGCAGCGCTACGGCCCGATGGTGGCTCCGGAGCAGATCGCCGACGACCTGCCCGCGCTGCTGGGGACCACCTGAGCGAATGAGCCACCGGCACGGGCCGTTCGCCTCTGTTCGGGCGGTCCGAGGCCGTGGGACAGTGGGTGCATGTCCGGTGATTCAGCAGCTACGCACTTCGCCACCCATCTCAACGAATCCGATGCCCTGCTCTGGAGCATCGAACGCGATCCCCATCTGCGCACGACGATCGTGGCCATCTCCCTGCTCGACGAGAGCCCGGACTGGGACCGCTACCGCGCCCGCATGGAGGACGCATGCCGGGTGGTGCCCCGACTGCGCCAGAAGGTGACGGAGACACCACTGCGCATCGGACCGCCGTGCTGGCAGTTCGACGACGACTTCGACATCGACTTCCACCTCCGCCGGATGGTGGTGCCGGCCCCCGGTGACCTGCAGACCCTGCGCGTGACGATGCCGATCAACCTCCGCAGCGCGGCTGACGGGCCGGGCAACAACAAGTTCGCACCGCCGTCTGGCGCCGCCTTCAGCATTGCCCTGCTGTCCCATCACGATCAGTGCTGCATCGGCGTGAACATGGATGCCGCAGCCGTCCCGGATCCCGAGGAGTTGATGCGCTGTCTGCGCGAAGGCTTCGACGAAGTGCTCGAGGTGGGCGCGCAGGCCGGAACCCGGGCGTGAACAGGGAGCCTGCCGGCAGCCGTGCCTGGCGGGCCGTGGGCCGCACGCTGAGTCGCCGCACCGCCCTGACGATGGCGGTGGTGCTCGTGATCACGCTCGGGTTGGCAGTGGGCCTACGCCGGCTGGACTTCGCCACCGGGCAGGACAGCTACCTGGACCCGTCATCACAGGTCGCCAAGGACAACGCCCGCTACCAGAGCCTCTTCGGCGGAGAGAGCATGGTGGTGCTTTTCACGGTGCCGCGGCATCAGACCGTGGCCGATCTTGTCGGCCCGAGGAACGTGGAGCAGTTCAACGCGTTGGAGCAGCAGTTGCAGCAGAGCGCCGCGGTCCAATCCGTGGTGTCGCCCATCACGTTGCTGACCTGGACACAGGACCTCACCACCAAGGGCGTGGCGAGCGAGATCCTCGCTCGGTTCATCCAGCGCGAGCCCGACCCGACCGCGCGGGCGGCGCGCCAACAGGACGCGCCCGTCACCGTGCAACGCCTCGGCACGGCCGGAGGGCAAACGTTCGACAACCCCGCGTGGGTGCGTTTCCTCGTGTTCGGCAACGACGGGTTCACCATCGACTTGGCCGGCAAGCTGGTGACGCCGCCCGACTCCGGTCTGGTCGTGCGCAAGGCCCTGCGCGCCTTCATCCCGGACAACCGCCACGCCATCTTCGCGGCGATCCTCACCGGAAACGCCCCGCTGGACGAGCTGGCCAAGGGCTCGGCCGCGGTCAAGGACGCGCTGCACGGCCGGACCTTCGACAATGCCACCGTCACCATCACGGGCACTCCCACGTTCCTCACCGACATCAACGACTACCTCCAGGGTGGCATGCTCATCCTCGGCGGCATCGCTGTCTTGGTCATGATCGTCATCCTCGTCGTGGCGTTCGGCGTGCGCTGGCGGCTGCTGCCACTGCTCGGCATGGCCGTCGGTGTGGCATGGGTCTTCGGTGCGTTCGGGTTCACCGGCACCAAGCTCTCGCTCGTCACGGCGGAAGAGCGGGCCCGCGGGCTCGAGCATGATCGGCATCGGCGCGGCCGCCGCCCTCGCCATCGCCGGCATCTCCATCGCCGTCGTCGCCGTCGGCAGGGACCAACCGGCTGTCGCCACGCCGCTCACCGCCACCTCGGCCGGTACGCCGGCCACCATCCCGCCCACCACCACCACGCCGCCAAGCGATGCGGCGTGACACAGGAACAACTCGACGCGGCAGCTGCCGCAGCAGGAGGATGAC
>JAYTSB010000559.1:0-6288 GCA_043745825.1 Actinomycetota bacterium
TTGGCGCCGTCGGCCACCACGACGTACTTGGCCTCGATCTGAACGGCTGCGCCGGTCGGGCCCTGCACGACGGCGCCGCGCACGAATCCACGCGATACCAGCGGTCGAATGGCTTCGTACCCCTCAAGCACCGTCGCGCCCACCTCCTCAGCGCGGGCTGTGACGGCGGCGTCGAGTTCGGGTCGCTTCACCACGTAGCCGTGGTTGGGGAACACCGGATGCTCGGGCCACGGCAGGGTGAGCTCGCGGTCGGCGCCGGTGAGGCGCACTCCGGCCGTGCGGTGGGCCGACGACAGGGCGCGGCCGAGCCCCATGTCCTCGAGCTGGCGCACCGCGCGAGGCGTGAGCGCGTCGCCGCACGTCTTGTCCCGTGGCATCGCGCGCTTCTCCACCACGGTCACGGCGTGACCGTGACGGGCCAGCCAATGTGCGGCCGCAGCGCCGGCGGGACCGCCGCCGACGACCAAGACCTCCGCCGGGGTATCCGCGGTGATGCTCGGACTGGCGGAGTCGGGCACCGGACTCAGCCGGCCGGTGTCCCGGCGCGGGGCTCCGTGCCGACAGGCAGGATGCCCTTGATCTTGTCGGCGAGGTTGTCGAACGTGAGCGAACCGTCCTCGAGACCGGCGTAGATCGCCGATTCGGGGCTGCACCACTCGGTGTACTCCGCGGCCCACTTCGGGTCCTCCGGGCTGACACCGGCGAGGTCGTAGCGCTCGTGGCACACCACGGCGAGCATCTCGGCCTCGGTGAGGTTGGCCTTCTGCGAGGGCATGTACGCACCGTTGTAACCGAGGTGGTTCAGCGAGGCGTCACCGTACGGCCCAACCCCGGAGAGCTGGTAGGCCTGGCTGCCGGTGTACACGAGGTTGAGCTGGTCCTCGATGTGTGGAAAGGTCTTCTGCAACGCGCCGCCCGTGAACGCACGACCGGCCCCGCCGCCGCCGGCAGCCCCGTGACATGTGGCGCAGCTGCTGTAGATCTTCTGCCCGGCGCCGATGGGACCGGCGACGACCTTGGCCTCCGGCTTCAACCCCTGCACGTACATGAAACCCCAGATCGGCAGCAGGCTCAGGGTGGCCATCGCCCAGAACGGGATCTTCTTGCGGGATCTCGCCGCAGCGATGTAGGCCGGATCTGGCTTCGGAGGCGGGGGAGCGGCGGGAGTCGCTGGCTTGGATGCTGCGGCGGGGAGGGCCGCCTTGCTCGTCACCGCCGGAGTCGCTGCGCCAGCGCCACCGGCCTGCGTGGTGGCCGGCGTCGAGGACGCACCAGCTGCGTCAGCGGAATCGCCGCCGCCGGCCGCGGCGCGCCGCTCTTTCGAACGCTTCAGCAGGTGCTCTGGAATTTCGGTCACGGGAATCCTTTCGCCGCGCCCGACGGACGCGCACGAGTCCTGGTTTCTTCGCTCGCCACTGTAGAGCGCGACGCACCGGAAATGTGAATTGCCGGGAGCGACCCGCGCCCCATGAAGGCCAAGCGCGAGGCTCGCGCGCATCGTGTCGTCCTGCACGATCGAGAGCACGTGAAATCTGGCTCCCGTGCACATGTTCACAACCATGAGGCCGCCGCGCGGACACGTGGTAGACCTGATGGCAAGCACCCGCCCCTGCCTGCTGATTTCGGAGCAAACTGGCATGACCAGAGGAGTCTGCGACTACAGTTTCGTGGGTATTTCCAACTCGCAGCGTCACCGGTCCAGAACCCCAGGCTCGTCTGGCAAGAACCCGGTCAGCTGCGAGCCGACAGGCATCAAGACTGAAAGGCGACGTCACGTTGCTTCTCGCAATCGACATCTCCACATTGCCGGGCGTCAATCAGGCGTTCCTCCTTTCTTTCGCGCTTGCCACGGCGATGACCTTGGTGGCCATCCCCTACGGCAAGCGCCGCCCGATCGGCACGCCGTTCACCTGGGGCGAATCGATGCTCGCCTCCGCGTACGTGTTCCTCGTGATGTTCATTGCCTACGGCGTGGTCCCCGACCGCTGGATCCAGCACGCGGACAAGAACCTCGAGTGGAACAAGCAGAAGCTCCTCAACGGGCCGTTCAACATCCTGCGGGCCAAGGTCAACGGCGGCTACTTCCCGTTCACCGTGTCGTACCAGGAACTGCGCGACATCGTCGTCGTGCTGATCCACGTGTTCTTCTTCGCGCTGCAGATCTTCATCTGGGCGTGGTGGCAGAACCGTAACAAGAAGGCAGCCACCGGCACCGAGATCGAGACCAGCTCGTACGGCCGCCCGCTGGTGAAGAAGGCCTGACAGATGGCACGTACCGACGCGAACCCGCCGATGCCCGAGTGGTCCCAGGAGTACCAGCTCGTGGAAGTCGACGCTGATTACCTCACCAAGGCGGTGAAGCCCAAGCAGTTCATCCACATCGACCAGACCGAGTGCATCATGTGCGAGGGCTGCGTGGACATCTGCCCGTGGAAGTGCATCCACATGGTCGCCCCGGAAGCCATTGCCGAGGCCACCGGGACCGAACTGCCGGGAGCCGACCCCAGCGACAACGTCGTGTTCATCATCGACGACGACGTGTGTACCCGTTGCGCACTCTGCGTCGACCGCTGCCCGACGGGCGTCATCATCCTGGGCAAGGTCGGCACGGCGGGAGCCACCGGCGATGTCCACACTCGTACCAACAACCACGGCTACGCCTACGGCATGCGGCTGTAGGAGGAGATCGAACCATGGCAAACATCATCGATGAAAAACCACGCCCGTCGTTGAAGGACCGCGTCGGCAAGGTCACCACCGCCACGCAGGGCAGCCAAGCCTGGGGCAGCATCTTCCGCCCCGGTAGCATCTTCCGCAAGGGCTACACCGACAGCCCACGTAACCGCAGCTACGTGATCATGAACTCGGTGCTGTACCACCTGCACCCCGTGAAGGTGAAGCGCCACGCCGTCAAGGTCAGCTACACGCTGTGCCTCGGCGGGCTCAGCTTCTTCCTCTTCATCCTGCTCACGGTCACCGGCATCTTCCTGATGTTCTTCTACCGTCCCGAGGCCACCCAGGCCTGGAACGACATCAACAACCTGCAGACCTCGGTGGCGTTCGGGCTCCTGGTCCGCAACATGCATCGCTGGGGCGCGCACCTGATGGTGTTGAGCGTGTTCTTGCACATGGCTCGTGTCTTCTACCACGGCGCCTACAAGGCGCCGCGTGAGTTCAACTGGGTCATCGGCATCATCCTGCTCACCCTCACCCTGCTGCTCTCCTTCACCGGCTACCTGCTCCCATGGGACCAGCTGGCACTGTGGGCGGTGACAGTGGGAACCAACATGATGGGCTACACACCCGTGCTCGGCTCACAGGTTCGCTTCGTGCTGCTCGGCGGCGCAGAAATCGGCCCGGAGACATTGCTTCGCTGGTACGTGCTGCACGTGCTCTTCTTCCCGTTCATCATCGTCATCTTCATGGCCATCCACTTCTGGCGGGTGCGCAAAGATGGCGGCATCTCGGGCCCGTTGTGATCAGCCATGCGAGAGCCATTCGGACCGGCAGCAGCCAACATTGGACAAGGATTGGTGATGGCAGATGACTGAGATCCCCGAACACCTCCTCAAGCGGGCCCAGGCGGCGCGCGAAAAGGCAGAAGTCGATGCCGCGCCCGCGGCGGCCTCCACTCCGGCGGCCGGTGCTGCGGACGCGCCCGCCGCTGATTCGCGCATCCCTGCGCACCTGCTGGAGCGCAGCCGCGCGGCGAAGGCACGTGTCGATGACGGTGGCGCCGACGCGCCGAGCGGTGGTGGCGGCGGCGGTCTTGCCGTGGCCGAGAAGGTCGGTGCCGTTGTCTCGGCACCCGCAGCCGCCGGGGGCATCCCCGTGGGCGCCGGACCGGGTGGGCACACCCAGCGTCTGCTCACCGTCGTCAAGAGCGGGTCGATCCAAGAGGTCAAAGCGGCCCCGGTCGACAAAGTGCACACCTGGCCTCACCTGCTCGCCGCTGAGTTCGTCGCGTCGCTGGCCTGCTTGGCGTTCACGTTCGTGTTCAGCGTGTTCGTCAATGCACCGTTGCTGCAGTACGCGAACATCAACCGTACGCCCAACCCTTCGAAGGCACCCTGGTACTTCCTCGGTCTGCAGGAGTTGCTCACGATGTTCCACCCGATGGTCGCCGGTGTGACCATCCCGGGTGTCGGTCTGATCGTCATGGTCCTGGCTCCCTACATCGACAAGAACCCGTCCAACAAGCCCGAGGACCGCAAATTCGCGACGTCGTTGATGACGATCCACCTCATGTTCTGGGCGGTGCTCGTGATCATTGGTTCCTTCTTCCGTGGCCCCGGCTTCAACTTCACGCTGCCCTGGCGTGACGGCATCTTCTTCGAGTTGTGAGGTCATGACATGAGCCAAGGTGCAGTGATCGGAATCGTCGTTGCGGTTGTCGTCGTGCTGGGTGCGGTGGTGTTCCTCACCGCCGCCCGCCGCACCGATGTCCGCGGCGCAGGTGCATTGTCTCGGGAGACCCGCAAGCGTGATCGTGACGCGGACGTGGACCGGCCCGCTGCGCCGACGGGCCGGGACATCGAGCGGGCCGAGGTCGCGAGCCGCTCGACTGGGTTGGTCAAGGCGGACGAGCTGCTGCCGGCAACGTGGGTGGCCCCGGACGCCGACGCCATCGGTGTGACGCGCCGCGTCTTCTTCAACCGTGCGTACATCAGCCTGATGGGCCTCGGCCTCGGTGGCTTCGCCGCTGCGGCGTTCGTGGGCTTTCTCTACCCGCCGAGCAAGGGTGGCGGCTTCGGTGGCAAGGTCGGTGCCGGCAAGCTGGACGACATCCTGCTCAACATCCGCCTCAACAGCGGCTTCTTCTACCTGCCCGAGGCCCGCACGTGGATCACGGCCTATCCCGGTGACTCCGTCCCCAAAGCCAAGCGTCTCTATCAGGCGCCGCTGATTCCCGGCATGGAGTCCGGTCTGGTGGCCCTCTACCAGAAGTGTCCCCATCTCGGCTGCCGAGTGCCGCAGTGTGTGAGCTCCCAATGGTTCGAGTGCCCGTGCCACGGCAGCCAGTACAACCGCGTCGGTGAGAAGAAGGGTGGCCCCGCCCCACGCGGCATGGACCGCTTCATCGTCTCGGTCAGCGGCAGCGGAGACGTCACCATTGACACCCTCGGTGGAGCAGCCCTGCCGGGCCCGCCCATCGGCACGAACACCACCGGTCAAGAAGCTGAAGGCCCGCACTGCATCACGGGCGGGGAGTAAGTGTGAGCATCAGTCTCGAGAACAAGAGGTTTGGTCATCATGTTGGCGAGTAGCACCGTTTCGCTTGCGTACATCCTGCTTGCGGTCATCGTTGTCGGTTTCATCGTCTATGCGGTCGCCAGCCGCACCGCAGCCCGTCCCGAGCTCGGCTCGGAGATCGAACTGGCGGCCAACCGCAAGCCCTACTACGACGATGAAGTCCTTGAGGGCAAGCGGCTGGAGCGGGTCCAATTCATCGGCCTGCTGTTTCTCGTGGTCAGCGTCATCGGCCTACCGCTGTACTGGATCCTCGAGCCCGGTCGCCAAGAAGGTGCCCAGGCGTATTCCGTCAAGCGGGCCACTGGGTGGGGCAAGGACCTGTTCAAGCCCACGTCCGAGGGTGGCTTCAACTGCGCCGGCTGCCACGGCGGCATGAAGGGCACGGGTGGCGTCGCGGCGTACGCGATCACCGACCCGAAGACCAATTTGGTGACCTCCGTGAACTGGAACGCCCCGGCGGTGAACACCGTGCTCTACCGCTTCGACGTCTCCGAAGTGCGGTTCATCCTGGTGTACGGCCGCCCGTTCTCGCCGATGTCCCCGTGGGGTCTCGACGGCGGCGGACCGATGAACGCCCAGCAGATCGACACGCTGATCGAGTATCTGAAGTCGATCCAGATCCCCCGCGTCGGCTGCGCGGCCAGCGAGTCCGACCCACGGGTGTGCCCCACCGGGACCCTGTCCGCGGAGAAGCAGCAGGAGATCAATGACTACGCCCAGAAGATGGTCGACAACGGCACGTACCAGTCCCTCGGGGAGGCGCTGTACAACTCCGATCTCGATTACGGCGCATACTCGTGCGCTCGGTGCCACACGCAGGGCTGGAGTTACGGCGACCCAGGACAGCCGGCCCAGGGTGCCATGGGCCCGAACCTCACCGCCGGCGCCACCGCGTCGCACTTCCCGAGCGAAGCCGACCAGATCGCCTTCATCTCCAAGGGTTCCGAACTCGGGAAGAAGTACGGCTTGCAGGGCCAGGGCAGCGGGCGCATGCCCGGCTTCGGCAACCTGCTCACCCAGGAACAGATCAAGCTC
>JAYTSB010000560.1:0-2937 GCA_043745825.1 Actinomycetota bacterium
TCGACTCTGCAATCCCTCGTGCCGCACGGAGATCGATGTCCACGCCGGTGAGCACCGGAACGCCACCGGCTCGCCGGACCGCCACCGCCGCGGCCAGCAGGAACCGACCGTCGCCACACGCCGGATCAAGCACGCGGACGGGGCGGCCCGGCCGAACGGTGCCGACGCTGTGGGCGACGACGTGGTCCACCAGCGCGCCGGGTGAGTACCAGGAGCCGGTGCGCCTGCGATCGGCCGCTGGCAGCAGGGCGTCGAAGCCCGGCATGGAGGGCGGAGTCGAGGGCACGATCATGGCAGGTTACGGCGTCGGCGCACCCCGGGTGATGCTGCACGGGGAACCGGCCGAGCCTACTGTTCGGGGGTGGCACTGGGAATCGAAGCCGGCCGGTATCTGACCTTCAACCGCGACGACTGGGCGGTGCTTCGTGCGGCCACGCCGCTGACACTGCGCCAGGACCACCTCGACGAGCTGCGCGGCATCAACGAGCGGATCGATCTCGACGAAGTGGCAACCGTCTACCTGTCGCTGACCCGATTGCTCAACCTGTACGTCGCCGCGACGCAGAACCTGCAGAAGGTGACGTCCACGTTCCTCGGCAAGATGGCCCCCAAGGTGCCGTACATCATTGGGGTCGCCGGCAGCGTGGCCGTTGGCAAGAGCACGTTCGCGCGCATCCTGCAGGCGCTGCTGGCCCGTTGGCCGGATCATCCTCGCGTCGGGTTGATCACCACCGATGGCTTCCTGTACCCGAACCGGGTGCTGGAAGAGCGCAACATCATGAACCGCAAGGGCTTCCCGGAGAGCTACGACACCAAGCGCCTGCTGGAGTTCCTGCGCGAGATCAAAAGCGGTGCCGGCGAGGTCTCGGCGCCCATCTACAGCCACGTCGTGTATGACATCGTCGAGGGCGAGACCGCCGTCATCAAGCAGCCCGACATCCTCATCGTCGAGGGTCTCAACGTGCTGCAGGTGGGCACGGTCGCCAACGAGTTCGTCAGTGACTACTTCGACTTCAGCATCTACATCGACGCCGACGAGAACGACATCGAGCAGTGGTACGTGGACCGCTTCCTCGCCCTGTGCGAAACGGTGTTCCAGGACCCGAACAGCTTCTTCCAGCACTACGCCCACCTCAGCCATGACGAGGCAATCGCGACCGCGCGATTCATCTGGCACGAGATCAACGGGCGCAACCTGCGCGAAAACATCGCCCCGACCCGGTCGCGCGCCTCGCTGGTGCTGCGCAAGGGTCCGGACCACCGCGTCACCGACGTGCAGCTGCGCCGGCTCTGACCCCGCCCCGACAGGGCCCGACCCAGTCCCTATATTGGATCCATGAGATCCCTCGGTACGCGCCGTGTCGCCGCGCTGGCCTGCACCGTTGGCCTGCTCACTGCATGCGGAAGCGACGGAAGCGGCACGCGCGGCGCGGACACGACGCCGGTGACCGCCACCACGAGTACGGCCGCTCCGCAGTCCACCACCACCCTCACCCCGGCCCCGACCACGCCGGCAACCGAACCGGCGGCCACCACGGCGCCTACCGCGTCGCGCACCACCACAGTGGGCGCGGCGCCCACCACCGACGCCACAGACACGACCGATGGATCGAACACGACGACCGTCGGCAGCGTGGCACCGGTCTCCACCGTGGCCGAGTACACCGAAGTATCCCCGCCCAAGGTGCCGTCCACGAGCGCACCCGTGCTGGCCGACAACACCCATCCCGACGGCGTCTACTACGCAACGGTCACCGAGGGCGGCGATCCGCCGCCCGCAGCGGGTGCCGTGGTGTTCGAGCTGGTCCAGCTGTTCGTCGGGCCGGACTGCACCGCCCACTTCGGCGCGCAGGCCCCGGATCTGTGCGTCAACGATTACGGCGTGGAGACCGAGCCCACAAGCACGATCGAAGTGCCCCTCGCCCGCCAGTACGTGAGCGTGGCCGATGCGGCAACGCAGCAGAGCTACCGCGTATCGGGCCCTGAGCTGTACGGCCTGATCCACGGTGACCAACCCTCGGCGGGTGCGCCGGAGGGCTATGAGTACAGCGGCTTCGGGTACTTCCTCACCTTCACCTGTGGCAAAGTCACCCGGCTGGAGCAGTGGTGGACGCCCTGAGCCATGCGGGAAGTTCGGTCAACGACTCCAGCTCGGCGAACGAGCGACCGTGATCGGTGGGGGCCTGCTCCAGGTCCCACAGCAACGGATACGGCACGTGCACCGCACTGCCGCCGAGCGACAGCACCGGCAACACATCGCTGCGCACAGAGTTGCCCACCATGCAGAACCGCGACGACGGAACGCCGAGCCGGGTGATGATCCGCGAGTAGGTGGCTGCGTCCTTCTCCATCACGATCTCGATGTCGGAGAAATGGTGCGCCAGACCGCTGGCCTCGATCTTCGCGCTCTGGTGGATGAGGTCGCCCTTGGTGATCAACACCATCCGGTGGGTGGCACCGACCTGCTCCAGCACCGCTGCAACGCCCGGGAGCAGGTGCACGGGCTCGGTGAGCATCGCCCGGGCGACTTCCACGAGCCGGCCGATGACGGCCGGCGGCAGACCGTTGTCCCCGGCCAAGGAGACCGCTGCCTCCACCATCGACAGGCCGAATGCCTTCACGCCGTAGCCGAGCACGTGCAGGTTCTTGCGCTCCACTGCGGTGAGCGCAGCCTTGACGTCGACCCCCGTCGGTACGTACGGGCTGACCAGCTCGACAAAGCCCAACTCCGCATCGCGGAAGCCGTCCTCGCTCTTCCACAGCGTGTCGTCGGCGTCGAAGGCGATGATGTCGAAGTCGTGGGCAGGCCGTGACCACTCGGGTCGGGTCAGGCCGAACAGGACCTCGTCGATGAGCTCGCCGTCGTGCAGCCGGTAACCGTCGCGCAGCAGGCCTTCACGACGGAACCCGAGCCGATCGAAGACGCGCAGGCTGGGC
>JAYTSB010000561.1:0-3065 GCA_043745825.1 Actinomycetota bacterium
TTGCGATCACCGGAATCGGCACGACCGGTCCGGAGACGATGCCGATGTTGTCGACGATGGTGGTCCACACGAACCGACCGATCACGATGCCCAGCGGCACCCCGATGAACACGCCGGGCACGACCAGCAGTGTTGCGTGCCACGCGACGCTGCCCGACACCTGGCCCCTGGTGAAGCCGAGGGCCTTGAGCACGCCGATCTGGTGCCTACCGCGGCGCACCGAGAGCACCAACGCGTGCACCAGGGCAGCAGCGGCGATCCCCCCCACGATCAGGGCAAGCAGCAGTGGTTGTCGCTGAACGAGGCCGAGGTTGCCGATCTGGTCGGGTGGCTGTGGCAGCAAGAAGGTAGTGGGGAAGGCTGCCCTCAGCGCGGCCATCGTGGCGAAGCGGTCGGCGTCAGGATCGATCCACACCGCGTACGACTGCGCGACATTCTGGAGCGAGAGACGGGCGAATGCTTCCGGGGCGACGAAGGCACCGCTGCCCGGGAGCGATCCGAGGCCGTCGTTGATGACCGCCTCGCCGACGACGGTGAGATCGGCGCCCTGTGACGGATCGCCAGGTGGCAGGTGCACGGAGTCACCGAGGTGGACGCCGAGGTCGTGCATCGTGGTTCGACCGAGTGTCACTTCGGTCGGCCCCACCGGTGGGCGGCCGCGGGTCACGACCGGTGGCGATGGGTCACCAATGCTGGGGATGAAGGTCGTGAGCGTGAAGTCCGCCCCTGTCGGGCCATCATTGGCGCTTTCGATCCCGGCGACACGGATGCCCGGGATCGCTGCCAGTCGTTCGTGAGTCGAGGCGGCTTGCTCGGCGTCGGCGTCGTTGCCGACCGATACATCCCAGGTGGCGCCGTAGCGCGCGGGCGCAGCGCGTAAGTCTTGGTAACTCGCGGTCAGCGACCATGCCGCAATGCCGATCGCCGAAGCGACGGCCACGCCCGCGATCGCCGATGCCCTCGCCACGCCGCCGGCTCGGCGAGCACCGGTCATCGCCAGCCCGGCGATGCCGATGGTGGGCAGCACGCCTGCCAGCCGGCGCGGCGTGTGCGACGCGGTAGTTGCCGTACGCCGGCGGAGCGTGGCAACCGGCAGCACGGCTGCAGAAAGGACGACGAGTGCGACGAGTGGCAGGCCCAATGCGAGGATGAGTCGATCGACGCGGAGGCCCGGGTCAGGTTCGGCAGCGCGCCCGATGCCGATTGGTCCGAGCGGAGACACGCCGATTGCCACCACCAGTGCCGTCGCAGTCGCACCGAACGCGATGACTATGGAGCGCAGGGTCTGCGACCACACCATCGTGCCCTTGGTCATGCCGATCGCGCTGAGCAGGTGGGAGTCGCTCCACTCTCGCCGCGTCTGGCGGGCCACCGCCTGACCGACGAACACGAGGCCAGCGAATGCCACAAAGATGGCGATCAGCTGGAAGCTGCGCGCCTCCAGCGCGATCGCCTCCTTGGCCGTGCGCCCGGAAAACGTGACTGTTTCGAAGTACATGACCCGGTTCGGCCAGCGGGCGGTGAACGCGTCTTGCACATCGGCGATCGAGGCCCCGGGCACCAGTTGCACCCCCACCCCGACTCCGTACCTGGCTGCGTCGCCGTCGATCTGGGCCCACCATGCGGGCCCGGTCTGCAGCCCGGCACTTTCGCTGTAGATCGATCCACCGCCCAGCCGCGCCGCCAAGTCGCTTGGATGGCGCACAACACCTACCACTGTGACTGTGGTCTGCATGCCGCCGGGCTGGGTCTTTCCCTCGCCCGCAGCGGCAAACTCGTCGAACCGCCATGGCGTGACGATGAGCCGGTCGCCGAGTTGGAGATGAAGGAGATGCTGTTCCGCTTCGTTGACCTCCACCTCTGCAGGATCGTTCGGGTCAGCCCGTCGGCCCGCCACGATGATGGGCCGCCCGATCAAAGCCCCGGCCTCGGGATCGATCGCGACCGGAACCAATTGACGGGTCCAGGCGTCGGGCTGATCGGCGCGTGCCACACCAGCGATCACCACCGAGTAGCGACTTGCGGTCCGGACTGCAGGGAGCCCGTGGAGGAACTGCAGCACGTCCTGGTAGTCGAACTTCGCGCAGATAGTGCGCACGTCCGCCGACGGTGGCACCCCATCGGGGCAGCCGAACAGGGTCACCGCGGCGGCATCCTCGTAGGCGGTGAACCGCTCGAGGGAGGTCGAGGTGCGCCGGGCGATGCCCCACAAACCGATGGCCGCGCCCCCGGCCACGCCGGCGAACAGCGCGAGGGCGACGGTGGCGCCGAGGTATTGGCGGATCAACCCACTCGCTCGCACCCACGCCGCGTTCCTCACTTGCTCACCGTACCCACGCCGACCGTGGCCGTGCGAGGGTGCCAACCAGTGTGCCCGAGGTGTGGCAGGCACCACCATCGTGCGGTGAGCGCCAGCAGGACCGGCGGCGGAAACCGTCAGGCACCGATGATTCGATCGAGGGGTGCTCCATCGCCAGGTGCGAGTTCATGGTGGCCCACTACAGCGTGGAGCGTGCTGCGCCCATCCGACAGACAGAGTCTGGACGAAGGATGGTGTGCACGAGGCCAGACGTGTTGGGCTGATCTTCGATGCACAGACATGGATGGCGCGTTTTTAACGTCTACCGACCAACAAGCCGGTCGTCAAGCCTGACCCTGTGGACTGGGCGGAGCACACTCTGTGTGATCCGGATGTATGAGCGGACGACCCGACCACATGAAGGGTCTGCGCAAACTCGCCGAGCGGAACCAATGTTGAATTCAGTGGTCCCGACGTAGCCAACATTGAATTCACGGTTCGGGGCCGAGCCATTCGGGGCCGACTACGACTGCTACTCGGTGGTGTGGCGCACGATTTGTAGTTCCATGCCAGCACCGTCGACACGGAATTCCATGGGCGCAGCCGATACCAAGGGCCTACGGTGCACCTCGTGCACCTCGTGCACCTCGTGCACCTCGTGCACCTCGTGCACATCGTGCACATCGTGCACATCGTGCACATCACAATTCTCACCTTCGACGGCTACAACGAACTCGACTCACTCGTTGCCCTCGGCATTCTGAAC
>JAYTSB010000562.1:0-1610 GCA_043745825.1 Actinomycetota bacterium
CCCAGGAGAACGCCTACCAGGCGGCCCTGCAAGCAGCGGCGAAGATCCTCCCGCCCTCATTGCTCGACTACCTCCACTAGCCTCAATATCGTTTAGTTAGAGGTTTTGATGGTTGCGCCACGGTCGCCTCCTAACTAAACGGTATTGCCATTGACCCACCCAACAAAAACAATGGAACAAGCTGACGGAACACTAGGAGCCGCCTGACCAATGCTGAACGGCAGCGGGTGGATCCGATCCGCCGCCCCGGCGCGACAACCGCGTCGTCGTGTGCGCAGATTGACCTATCCAGGCCAATTCCGAGCACGACAGCGCGAGACTCGGCGCACCCACGACCGCAACGTTGCGGTTGGCGCGCCCAGCGCGCGCCGTGTGTCGACTCGGGGGTCAGCTGCGCGGCGCGCTCGACGAATCGGGGGTGCCGGTGTCCGACGTGCCGTCGACCATCACCCGGTTGGATTCGTCGACGGTGCCACGCCCGGTGATGAGGCGCTTGCGCTCGGCGTCGATCAGAACCCGGTTGGCGCGGCCTGCGGCCACCCAGACGAGCGCGGCCGCGGCGAAGCTGCGTCCGAGTGCCAGATCGAGGTGCTGCCCTGAGCTTGCAGCGTCGAGTAACGGCCGACCGGTCATCACCGCACACGCAGCGACGGCGAGCAGGAGGCGGTACTTGGCGATGGGCCCGGGCAGTCGCGGCGACGACGCCGCGGCAACAGTCGACTTCTTCTGCTTGCGACTCATGACGCAACCTCCGTGGTGCTCGTCGTGCTCGCGGTGCCCCATTCGGCACACGCTTCGACTTCTGCGCCGTGCGCGGCGCGGACCGTGACGCGGACCGAGAGTCGCGCTGTGTTGGCGCGTGTGGTGATGGTGTCGATCAGCTGTTCCGTGGCGGCGATGGCCAACTCGACCTGGCGTCGTGAGGGTGCCGCTGCTGGGGTGCGCTGGGTCACCGAGGTGGTTGCCCGCAACGACGCGAACGCGGCCTCCATCCGCTCGAGGCGCGAGGCAACCGTGGAGTCGATCACCGACGGGACGGGGTCGACGGCGGCTTGGACAGCGGTCGGTGGTGTGACCGGTACGGCGGCGACAAGCGCGAGGGCGGCAAGTGCGGGCACGTACTCCGGCGTCGCTCGGGTTTCCACGATCGCCGTCTGGATGTCGGCCTGCTGCATCGCTCGGGCGAACGTATCGATTGCCGACTTCGAGTCAACGGTGGTCGCCGCCCTGTCACGCCATCCCTCGCGTTCTTGGGCCGCGGTCTCTTTGACGATCCGTCTGAGCGCGTCCTCGATCGTCTCCTCGTCGGGGACGACGCTCACCTCGACGCCGAGGTCGGATGCGAAGAACCCACCGATGCCGCCACGGCGGATGTGGTTCGCAGCGAGCACGCGTGCCCGTCCGCCGAGCGCGGCCTCGGCTGTCTCGATCGCATCATCCAGGGTCGCCCCCCGGAAGCGCAACGGCTGCGCCTCCTCGGCGCTCGCGATGTCGGGGTCAGCGGCAGACACGATGGTGGGGGCGTCCGCTGGATCGCTGAGGGGTTCAGCGTATGGTCGCGTAGGCATCGATGTGCTCCTCGAAGTGGTTGGTGAGTGCGAGAGGTGTGG
>JAYTSB010000563.1:0-2461 GCA_043745825.1 Actinomycetota bacterium
GAGATCTCGAACGGGCCGGCTTCGGCGACGCGGCGGGCGAGCGTCACCACCCGCGCGGCATCCACCCGTCCCTCGTACGGACAGCCGAACGCCGCGGACAGGGTGACCCCAGCGCGGACACCGGCAGCATGGGCACGGGCTGCGACGTCCGCCCACATGGTGGCAGCCGCATCAGATGTCATGCCGGCGTTGCGTTCGCTGAAGGTGTCGGTGACCACCACGGCAACGTTGATCTCGCCGATGCCGCTGGCCAGTGCACGGTCCATGCCACGCCCGTTCAGCACCAATCCGATCAGCGCTGCGTTGCGGCCGGCGAGGCCCGTGATCACTGCTTCGGCGTCCGCCATCTGCGGCACGCGACGCGGATCGACGAAGCTGGCCACCTCCACACGGTGCACGCCAGCGCGCAACACAGCATCGACGTAGGCGATCTTGTCCGCGGTTGACACGAGTCGGTGCTCATCCTGGAGGCCGTCGCGCGGGCCGACCTCGACGATCTGCACCTCGGCCGGAAGACGGTTCGGCATCCAGCAAGTGTAGGGGGCGAACCGCCGAGGTTTGAGTGAACGTCGCACTCGGGTACGTCTCCCCCATGTCAGACACGAACCAGGACCAGACTCGCGAGGACCCGCCGAACGAGGGCGAGGAGTTCATCGAGGCTCAGCCCGATCGCGCCCCGACCCCAGACGAGGACGACGCCGCCGAGCGCGGCGCACAGAACGTGGATGTCGCCGAGGTTGGCGCCCACCACGACGAAATGACCGAGCGCGGGGCCAACGTCAAGGGCGAAGGCCAGATCGAGCAGAGCTGACCTGAGCCGGCAACTGGGCCGGCCGTCGGGGATTCGTGAGCCTGCTGTGCACCATCGACAATGTCTCGCTACGGTGACCACATGCCCGCACGCCGCCGCATCGCCACCGCCGTTCTGCGGTTGGTGCTGGCCGGTTCCGTGACCGCAGGCCTGGCCGGTTGCGGCAGCAACGCGGCCGGCGCGCCGACATCGTCCGAGGCGAAAGCTGCGTCGGTTGCCGGCCCGCTCGGCTTCACGGCGCCTCTGGTGGGCGGCGGCGAGTTCGACGGTTCCGACCACGTCGGAACGCCTGTGGCATTTTGGTTCTGGGCGCCCACTTGAAGCACGTGCAACCGTGAAGCTTCCTCGGTCGAGGCAGCCAGCAGGCGGTGGGCCGGCCGGGTCGACTTCATCGGCGTGGCGTGGTCCGGAGACGAGGATTCGTTCCGGGGTTTCGTGGACAAGCACGACCTCACGTTTCCGCAGATCAACGATCGCCCAGGGGCGATCTTTGATCGATTCCAGATCACGTACCAGCCGGCGATCATCGTTGTGGACGCCGACGGTGGCGTGCACCTGCTTTCCGGAGCACTCGACGAGGCGCAGCTCGAGGCCACGCTGACCAACGTCACCTCCTGAGGCGCCGCTGATCACACACGATCGCCGTTGCTCTGTCGTGTCCCGGCTGCGCGTGGCCGGATGCGTGTTCGCCGAAGCCGAGGCGGCACTGCTTTTCGCTGACGCCCACGACGCTGCCGAACTCGAACGGATGGTGGCCGAGCGCTGCTCCGGCACACCGTTGGAGCACGTGCTGGGCTGGGCCGACTTCGCCGGGGTGCGCGTCTGCGTCGCACCCGGCGTCTTCGTCCCGCGGCCACGCTCGGCGCTGGTGGTCGACTGCGCGGTCGAGATTCTGCGGCCCGGCGACACGGTGATCGACCTGTGCTGCGGCACGGGCGCCATCGGTGTGGCCATCAGCGCTCGAATCGCCGGTCTCGCCCTGCACGCGTGCGACGTGGACCCGGCCGCTGTGGCCTGCGCGCGCCGCAACGTGGAGCCGTTCAGCGGGCAGGTCCACCTCGGCGATCTCGACGCCGCACTGCCAACGGCCCTGCTCGGCCAGGCCCGGCTGATGGTGGCCAACGCACCGTACGTCCCGACGGACGCGATCCGACTGCTGCCGCACGAGGCTCGGGATCATGAGCCGATCGTGGCGCTCGACGGTGGAAGGGATGGCCTGGATCTGCACCGCCGCATCGCTCGGTCGGCCCCTCTGTGGCTGAGACCGGGCGGGTATTTGCTGATCGAAACGAGCGGCTCACAGTCGCAGGGCACGGCCGCACTGGTCACGGCGGCCGGATTCAGTGCAATGATCGTACGGTCAGAGGAGCACGACGCGACGGTCGTGCTCGGCGTCGGTCAGACACCGCCCAGCAACGCCTGATCGGTGAAGGCGCCGTTCGTCATGCCTTGATCAATCAAGCGACGCACGGCCTCGGCCGTCACTGGCCGGGAGAACAGGTAGCCCTGCGCGTGCGTGCATCCGAGACGAGTGATCTCATCCCGCTCAACATCGGTCTCGACGCCCTCGGCGATCGTGGTCATGTTGAGCCCTTGGGCGAGGTCGAGAATGGTCCGGGTCAGCGACTGGTTGTCCGCCTTGTCAGCGAT
>JAYTSB010000564.1:0-5149 GCA_043745825.1 Actinomycetota bacterium
AAATCGCCGCCGTCAACGTCGTCTTCCCATGATCAATATGACCCATCGTGCCAATATTCACATGCGGCTTCGTACGCTCAAACTTTGCCTTGCTCATGGGAGCCTGTCTCCTGTTTCGTGCTGCTGTTGGTTGCTGGGTGAGATGTCTTGATTGGTTGCGGGTAGTAGCGGCGACCGGTCTCGAACCGGTGACCTTCCGATTATGAGCCGGATGCTCTGACCAACTGAGCTACGCCGCCAGGGCTTTGCTCGACCGGCCCCGCAAGCGGATCCGGACGGCTTGGTCGAGCCCTCTGTCGGAGTCGAACCGACGACCTACGCCTTACCATGGCGTTGCTCTACCTACTGAGCTAAGAGGGCCGGGGCGCGCGACAAAGTCGCGAGAACCGACGAGCGAGCATAGCGGCTCCTCGGTCCGACGACCACGTGATTGTGGCCGATTTGCGGGCACCGAGGGTGGATGGACCGGCGACAAACGCGGGTATGTTCCGGTCCATGGCCGAGATCACCCTGCGCCTCGCCAACCCGGCTGATGCCGAGGCGATCCGTACCATCTACAACCACGAGGTCCTCCACTCCTTCGCCACGTTCGACCTCGTGCCGCGCACGCTGGAGGATCAACGTGCCTGGATCGAGAGCCGCTCCGGGGCGTTCGCCGCAGTCGTGGCGGTGGAGGGCGGGACCCTGGTGGGGTTCGGGTCCCTGTCGCCGTACAAGGAACGCGCCGCATACCGCACCAGCGTCGAGGACTCCGTGTACGTCGCCGGCGACCGGCAGGGCCGTGGCATCGGCAAGATGATCGTGACCGAACTGCTGAACGTGGCGCGGGCGTCGGGCTTCCATGCGGTGTTTGCGCGCATCTCCGGCCCCAGTGACGCGAGTCGGGCCCTGCACGCCTCGTGCGGGTTCGAGCTGGTGGGCATCGAGCGCGAGGTGGGCAGGAAGTTCAACCGCTGGCTCGACGTCGCGATCATGCAGGCGCTGCTGTCCCCGCCGGCAGCTGCTCTCCACGACGTGGGGTGAATCGGGCGCGGCTCGCCGGGTGGCGTCCGCCCGAACAATTGCCTGCACAATCGTTCCAGCAACGAAAGGTTGTGGCATGATGACTCCCCAGACGAGGGCCACAGAAGAGGGCTGCCAGCGATGACCATCACCACGCACGACATCGGAACGGACCGAGCCTCCGCGCGACGGCATCGCAGCCGGACGGAGTGGACGCTGCTGAGCAACCACGGCTATGTGCTGCTCTGCATCGCCGATGATCCGGACACTCGCCTGCGGGACATCGCGGACCGTGTCGGCATCACCGAACGGGCCGTTTTCGGCATCGTCGAGGATCTCGAGCGTGGCGGCATCATCCAGCGGGTCAAGGTCGGCAGGCGCAACCGCTACGTCATCAACGTCGAGAGCCCGCTGCGCCACGAGATCGAGGCCGGCCACTCCGTCGGCGACCTGATCAGCGCGCTCGTGATCCCAGCTGACGACCCGCCTGGCTGAACTCCCAGACCTCGGCTCGTGGATGTCGGGTCCAGGGTTCGCGTCCCGTGCGTTCGGGTTCGGGCCGTCGCCTCCTGCTGACCTGGACCACTTTGCTTCGCAAGCTCAGACCTGGACCACTTTGCTTCGCAAGCTCAGACCTGGAGGCCGAGCAGTTCCGCGTCGGCGGCGAGGACCAGCCACACCTCTTCGGCGTGCTTCACCACAGCGAGGGCAACGGTCAACGCGTCGCTGAGGCGGACCAGTTCGCCGTGATCGGCGCCGGCCGCCGACAGCTCGGCCGCCAGCGCGTCCGCCTTCAGAGTGGCCGCGGCGAGATCACGTTCTGCCGCCCCCAGCTGGCGCCGCACCGTGCTCGGTGACTTCGTCGCTGGCCCAGCGTTGTTGGTGTTCAGGTTCCTGGTGTTCAGGTTCCTGGCGTTCAGGTTCCTGGTGTTCAGGTTCCTGGTGTTCAGGTTCCTGGTGTTCAGGTTCTCGGTGTTCAGGTTCTCGGTGTTCGCCGGCTGGGCACGTCCGGCCGACTGCGCAGCGCGCAGCGCCAGCCATCCGGCGACGCCGCCGCGCACCAGGCGCGCCACGCCCCGACCGTCGAGGGCGAGCACGTCGGTGACCGTGCGGTCGAGGAACACGCGGTCGTGACTGACCACCACGACGATGCCGGGCCAGTCATCCAGGAACTCCTCGAGCGCTCGCAGCGTGTCCAGGTCGAGGTCATTGGTGGGCTCGTCGAGCAGCAGTACGTTCGGTTGCTCGATCAGCGTGAGCAACAGCTGCAAGCGGCGGCGCTCGCCGCCAGACAGCGTAGAGATCGGCGCGAACTGCGCGTCGCCATCGAACCAGAACCGACGCATCAGGGCGTTGTCCTCCAGCGAAGGCGCGCCCTTGTCACCCGCGACCGCGTCACGCACACGCTGGCCGAGATCGAGATCGCGGCCGAGCTGGTCGTAGTAGCCGATCTTCACAGTACGGCCGCGCTCGATGCTGCCGCCGGTGGGCTGCAACCGTGCGGCGACGAGGTCGAGCAGCGTGCTCTTGCCCGCCCCGTTCGGACCGACGATGCCGAGGCGGTCGCCGGGTTCGAGCATGTGCTCGAACGGTGCCAGCACGGGGGTTCCATCCGGCCAGGAGAACGCGACATCGTGCAGCTCGACGCCCTTGGAGCCCAGCCGCTGGCTGCCGAGCGACAGGCCCAACTCGCCGGCCCGGGCGGCGGCCTGCGGGCGTTGGTCGATCAACGCCTTGGCGGCCTCCACCCGCGCCTTGGGCTTGGTGCTGCGCGCCGGGGCGCCCCTGCGCAGCCAGGCCAGCTCGTGACGGGCCAGGTTTCGACGGACCTGTTCATCGGTGGCGGCCTGCTCCTCGCGCTCGATGCGCGCCGCCAGGTACGCGGCGTAGCCGGAACCTGCGTGGCGGCCCGCCGGCTGGTGCAAGAACGCGCGGCCCCGATCGATCTCCAGCACCTTGGTGGTGACCCGGTCGAGAACGTGACGGTCGTGGGTGACGAGCAGCAGCCCGCCGGTGAACGCGGCCAACCACTCCTCAAGGTAGGCAATGGCATCGAGGTCGAGGTGGTTCGTTGGTTCATCGAGGATCAATGCCTCCCACTCCTGGACCAGCAGGGCCGCGAGCGCCACGCGCTTGCGCTGGCCGCCGGAGAGCTGATCAGTGGGAGCATTGATGAGGGGTGACATCCCCAATCGGTCGAGCATCGCCTCGCCGCGCCAGCCCTCGCCCACCGCATCGCGCACGGAACCCTCGGGCAACACGGGCAGTTGGGTGAGCACGCCGATTCGCGTGCCACGTCCACGCCGCACCACGCCCGCTTCGGGTTGGATCTCACCGCTGATGATGCGCAGCAGCGTGGTCTTGCCGCTGCCGTTGAGGCCGACGACGCCGATGCGGTCGCCGTCCTCCACCGTCAGCGACACATCGGCGAACAGGGGGCGGTTGGGTCGGGAGGCCGCCACGCCCTGGGCATCGATGAGGATCACGTCCGTTGAGGCTACGACCGCAGCCGACCAAACCCAGGCGCCTCCCCCGGTGACGATGTAGCACGATGCGTCGATGGCCGAAGCATGAAACCGCCCGAACCCATGTGGAGGTTCAGGCGGGTTCAGGCGGTGCGATGCCTCACGACATCTCCGTGTGGGCCGGGAAGGATTCGAACCTACGAAGGCTGAGCCGGCAGATTTACAGTCTGCTCCCTTTGGCCGCTTGGGTACCGACCCCACTGGTTGTGATGCTCGCAAGCGAGCGGACCGCAGCGTAGCGGCCGGTGCGGCTGCACGCACCGCGATTCACGATCGCTACCCTGTTCGCATGCCAAGTTTCGACATCGTCTCCGAGGTTGACCATCAAGAGCTGCGCAACGCGATCGATCAGGCTCAGCGCGAGATCGCGAACCGATTCGACTTCAAGAACACCGAGTCGTCGATCGAGCAGAACGGGCTGGTGATCACCCTGCGCACGATCACCGAGGACCGCCTCGCCGCGCTTCGTGTGGTGATCGAAGAGAAGCTCGTGAAGCGGGGAATCTCCCTGAAGGGCGTCGACTACGGCAAAGTGGAGGAAGCCACCCAGAACACTGTGCGCCAGGTCGTGACCATCAAGGTCGGTATCTCCAGCGACAAGGCCCGGGAGATCAACCGGACCATCAAGGAGAAGGGTCCCAAGGGTGTGAGCAGCCAGACCCAGGGCGAGTCCGTGCGCGTCACCGGCAAGAAGCGCGACGACCTGCAAGGCGTGATGACACTGTTGAAGAGCCTGGACCTGGAAATCCCGCTGCAGTTCAACAACATGCGCGACTGATCCGACGTCACCCGCCGGCTCGGCAGAACGTCACGACGTTCGTGAGCGCGGTGACGATCGCCGGGTCCGCTGCACCGGTGGTGAACCCGGGAATGGAGCCGTTGCGGTAGGCCGCAATGACGCACGCGGTCGTGTTGGGCGTCAGCGGCGCGCCGAGCTCCCCCACCCGTTGCAGCAGCGCCCGCTCGGTGTCCGGCTGGACGAAGAACGAAGCCAGGTCATCGACCGAGGCCGTGGGCGGGACGACGCCCTCGGTGGGCTCGCAGACCACGACGTCCACAGTCGCCTGGTCGATGCTCGTCCCGGCCGTGACGGTGGCGCCGGCTGAGGCGGGCCGCGACTGCACCCAACGACCGATCAATCCGAGCAGCGCGGCGGCGTCGTCAGCGGTAGCGGTGGCAATGGTGGACGACAGGCAGGCCTGAGTACCGCGCAGCGACGTGACCGAGCGGTCGCCGTTCCACAGCAACGCTGCGTGACGGGCGTCGCCGGCTCCCAGCACGGGCACGAGCGCTTCGAACCAGAAGGCCACGCCGAGCACGCGGGGTTCGCCGCCGTCGACACCCGCGATCGTGGCCGGCTCCGCAGTGGGATCACGGGTGGGATCGAACACGGGAGCATCACTGAGCGGTGGGTTGAGCCCACGCAGGGGATCCTCTGCCGGGGCGTCCATGTATCCGCTGACCCCGTTGTCGGCCGACGTCACCGAGCCGGCAAGGTACACGGGCAGCGCGCCGTCGACGATACCCGCCTCCGTGCGCCGCGTCTGCAGCTCGAACGTGTAGCTGTCCGCCGTGGCCGGATCGGCGCGGAACTTGGCGTCCACAACCCGCGCGACCACCCC
>JAYTSB010000565.1:0-1662 GCA_043745825.1 Actinomycetota bacterium
TGCGACCCGTCCGGATCAGCCTTCCGGCGCCATCGTGTTGCTGTCGGACGGAGAGACCACGGTGGGGCGGCCCACCGCCGACGGGGCACAGGTGGCCGCCGAGGCGAAGCTGCCGGTGTACTCGATCGCGTTCGGCACAGCCGACGGCACGGTCATCGATCCAAACTCGGGCGACGTCGTGCCGGTGCCGGTCAACAACGACGAACTGGCCGCCACCGCATCCACCACCGGCGGAAAGTTCTTCGAGGCGCCCACTGCGTCGGCGTTGCGTCAGGCATACGGCGAGATCAGCAAGAACCTCAATGCCGGCGGCTCCGGCGAACCGAAGGAGGTCGTCACCGAACGCACCTGGGTCTTTGCGGCGTTCACCCTGGCCCTCCTCGCGCTCGGTTGGATCCTTGCCCTCTGGTTCCTCCGCAGCCTCCTCTGAGTGTGGAGTCCGGTCAGGCGTCGGCGCACGCCGCAGCGGCGTCGATGACAGCCTGAGCGCGCAGGTCGCCGGCCAGGTTGCCGGCCATCTGATTCATCACGTAGGCACAGGCCAGGTCGCGCTCGGGCTGGGCAAAGGCCACGGACCCACCTGCGCCCGGATGCCCATATGAGCCGGGGCCGCTGAACAGCGAGAACGGGCCGTGGGTCATGAACCCCATGCCGAACGTGGTGTTCATGATCAGGCAGGCGTCCGGCTCACCGTCGGGGGTGACGGTGGCACGCGCCATGTTGCGCACCTCATCGCCGAACAGTTGCACGCCGTCGACCGGAGCCATTGTGGCGGCGTACACCTTGGCCAACGAACGGGCGTTGGTGATGCAGTTCGCTGCGGGGATCTCGGCGGCGTGGACGGGTCGCGTGTTGAACGCCATCTCACCGCCGTCGAGCGGCTTGCCGAGCTCACCAAAGGCGCCGTTCAGGGACAGGGCGTCACCGGCGGGCGTACCGGGCCCGATGAACTGCGCGGCCAGCGCAGCCATCGCCGGATCAGCCGGCGGCGGGGCGGACAGCATCGGTGCGACGCGCGACTCCAGCGACTCGGGCAGGCCGATCCACAGTTCCACGCCCAGCGGCTCGACGATTTCCTCGCGCACGAACGTGCCCAGGCTGCGCTGGGCCGGATCGACACGGCGCACCAGTTCGCCGGCGAGCCAACCGTAGGTCAGGGCGTGGTAGCCGTGTTGGGTGCCGATCGGCCAGCGCGGTGCGGTGTCGGCCAAGCGGTCCGTCACGGTGGGCCAGTGCAGCGCCTCGTCCAGGGTGATGGGGCCATCCACGGTGTAGAGGCCGCACTGGTGTGACATCAATTGGGCGACGGTGGCGTCGGCCTTGCCGTGCGCGGCAAACTCGGGCCAATGCTTGGACACCGGGTCGTCGTAACCGATCAGGCCGCGCTCGACGCACATCGCCAGCGCGATCGCAGTGATGCCCTTGGTGGTGCTGAACACCAGTTGCAACGTGTCCTTCGTGTACGGCGCCGTGCCGGCTGCGTCGAATGAGCCACCCCACAGCTCGGCCACCACGATGCCGCGGTGATACACCGCAGCGCCGGCGCCGACCTCCTCGTCGGACCCGAAATTGTTTGCGAACGCGTCGCGCACCGGCTCCCAGCCGGGCGCCACGTAACCACCGATGTTGCTCATCCGGCCAAGGTAGCGGCGAGCCGCGCGC
>JAYTSB010000566.1:0-6222 GCA_043745825.1 Actinomycetota bacterium
GCGTTCCGAGGTGCCCGTGTACTCGGCCAGCTCCACCGAGGTCACCGAGCCCATCGCAGCGATGGCCCGGTACAGCCCGAGGCGGTCGCCGACCACGACGAGCGCAGCGTTGAGCACCGAGCCGAAGTCGCCGACCGCCTGCTCCACAAGCTGCTGCAGTCGGTCGGGATCAATGGCGGCGCGTTGCTGGGTCGGTGTGGGGGTCTGTATCTGTGTCATGGCGTCTCCTCGTTCGTGCGACGTGGGATTCGACGGCGGGGAACACGATGACGTCGCCCGTTTGCAGCGGTGCTGCGACGCACGTTGCAACGTCATTGCAACGGCGGTCCGGCACGGTTCGGCCATGCACACAGCCAACACAGACACAGGCACCAACACAGACACAGGCACGGGCACGGGCACAAGCGCGGGCACGAACACGGGCACAACCGACCCGGTACAACGACTGCTCGACGCCATCGCGAACGGAACAGGCGTCCCGGCCGTTTTGTACGGCGACACAGCCGTGCTCGACGCCACCGTGCCCAACTGGCGGTTCGAGACAAAGGGTGCCGCTGCGATCAGCCGGGAACTGTCGGGCTGGTATCGCGATTCCGCCACGCTGGAACTGGTGCAGCGCCGGCCGATCCCGGGAGGTGTAGTGGTGGAGGTCGACTTCAGCTGGGAAGATGGCGGGGTGCCGCACGCGTCGCACCAGCTCCACCTGCTCGCCCTCGACAGCGACCAGATCACCGCGCACACGGTGTGGTGCGGCGGACGCTGGGATGCCGAGTTGCTCGCCCAGATGGAGGCCGCCCGTGCGCACTGAGACATCCGCCCACACCGGCAGCACCGGCGCGAACGGACCGTGGGTCGCGGCCACTCTGGACGAACTCATCAACGGGGCCACGAACCGCATCGAGGTGCGTACCTCTGATGCCAAATCGGGTGCGCAATTCGCCCGACTGCGCATCGACGGCAAGCCGTACTTCCTGAAGACGTTGTCGGCAGAATCCGACTGGATCATGCGCGTCACCGGCAACACCACCAACTGGGAGTACCGGGTCTGGCAGGCCGGGCTGTACCAGCAGGTTCCAGACGTGATCGAGCCCGCCATCGTCGGCATGGCACTGGAGGGCGAAGGCTCCACGGCGCGGCTGTCGATCCTGATGAGCGAGCACGGTGACGACCTCGTGCCACCCGGCGACGACCCCCTCCCGCTCGCCCAGCACCTCGACTTCATCGATCACATGGCGGCGTTCCACGCCCGGTTCATGGGCTGGCGCGACACCCTCGGCGTGCAGGACCTGGCGCGCCGCTTCCTGTTCTTCGCACCGGAAGTCATCGCCCCGGAGCTCGGTGTCGACGACATCCCCGGTCCGGTGTACGTGGCCGATCAGGGCTGGGGACTGCTGCCCGAACGAGCACCACGGCTGGACTCGCTCGTGCGTTCGGTGCACGCCGAGCCGCACTCGCTGGCAGACGCCATGCGGCAGACGCCGGGCACGTTCGTGAGCGGTGATTGGAAGCTCGGCAACCTGGGCACCGACCCGCGGCTACGACGAACCGTCCTGCTGGACTGGGCCTACCCGGGCGAGGCGCCGCCGTGCTGGGAGCTGATGTGGTACCTGGCCCTCAACCGCTCGCGGCTGCCGCAGTCGAAGGAGGACACCATCGTGACCTACCGCAGCGCACTCGAGCGGCACGGCGTCGACACCACCGGCTGGTGGGAGCGCCAGCTCGGCCTGTGCACGGTGGGCATCATGGCCACGCTTGCGTGGGAGAAGGCGGTCGGTGACGGCGACGAGCTGGCGTGGTGGGAATCCGCCGCCCTCGCCGGTGCCGCCTTCTTGTCGTGACCCCCCGAACACGGGCCACCGACGACCCCGCCCGGCTCGCCTATGTCGATGCTGCGCAGGCGTGGGCCGGCGGGGCAATGCTGGCCTATCGACCGCTCGCCCGTCATCTCGTCGACCAGTGCCCGGTGCCACTCGCCGACGCACTCGTCCTCGACGTCGGGGCCGGCACGGGTGCGGCCGGCGAGGTGCTGCACGCGCGTGGCGCTGTCGTGGTGGCGGCCGATGTGCAGCACAGCATGCTCGCCGCCGGCACCGTTCACGAGGGGATGCGGGTGGTGGCCGATCTCACCGCGATGCCGTTGCGGTCCGCTGCGTTCGACATCGCCGTTGCGGCCTTCGTCCTCAACCACCTCGCCGATCCACGCGCCGGCCTTGGCGAACTCCATCGGCTCGTCCGGCCCGGCGGCGTGGTGCTCGCCTCGTCGTTCTCGATCGACCGCGCACCGGCCAAGCACGCAGTCGACGTGGCCGCAGCGGCGTTTGGTTGGCAGGCGCCGCCGTGGTACCGGCAGCTCCAGGACCGCGCCGCACGCGTCGGGACTGCAGACCAGCTCGCCGCTGCGGCACGGCACGCCGGCCTCGTGGACGTGACCGTGACGGACACCGACGTGGACATCGGCCTCGATGATGCCGCGTCGGTGGCGCGGTACCGGCTCGCGATGCCCCAGCTCGCCGGGTTCGTGCGCGCCCTGCCGCGGGCCCGTCGCGATGCGCTCGTCCGTGCCGCCGGGGCCGCAGTGGCCGCAGCGGGCGAGACCTTCCGACCCGCGGTCTTGGAGCTGGTGGCTCGCGTCAGTCCAGACGAGCGGAGATCTGGCGACGCAGTTGCGCGGCGTGCTCGCCGGCCTCCAGCAAGAGCCGCGTCGCCGCCTGCCGGGATATGACCGCGGCGAGTGCACTGCCGGTGTCGGCGGCGACATCGGCAGCCATCCACCACGCCTCCAGGCCGGCGACGTGGTGCAGCCTGGACAGATCGGCCTCCAGCGCATCGACATGGATCCGCTCGCCGATGCGCGCTGCCGCACGCGCCGCGAGGAGGCGGCCGAGCACCGCGTAGCGAGCGTCACCACGCGCACCGGCGACCTCTGCCGTGCCCAGCGCCGCAGAGAGTGCAGCATCGGCCTCGCCGGTGGCGAGGTGCAACCGGGCGGTGATCACGCCACACCGCTGCTCGGCCCGCCACCGGTTGTGAAACCAACGCATATCCAGCGCGGCGATGGCCTGGTCGAGCGCAACCCGCGCCCCGCGCACGTCACCGGCACCACCAGCTGCGCCGGTCAGTGTGTCCGCCAGGTCCAGCAAGGACTGGGCGCGGATCTCCGGCGTCGGCGCCCGCTCGATGCCGGCCCGGGCTATGTCGGCAGCTCCGGCGTCGCCCAGGTTGCGCAAGATCCAGCTGCGGTATGTCAGCGACAAGCCGCCGTAGCGAACGCCGCTGCCGCGCCGCGCCAGCTCGAGGTCGAGGCGGTCCATCATCGCCAGCGCATCCACAGCACGGCCCTGATGTCCGTAGGCGTGAGCCAGCATCTGGAGCACATGCTCCACCCAGAACGAGAGCATCCCGCCGGCCTCTGCGCCCACCATCGGCTCGAGAGCGTCCAGTGCCTCCGCAGCCCTGCCCTGGTGCACGCGCAGCACGCCGACCCAGGCCTGCAGGCCCAGGCTCGGCGAGGGCTGCAGCGCGGCCGCCTCGGCCAGCACCGCATCCGCCACGCCCAGCTCGCCGAGCCCGCGATGGGCGAGCGCAACGGCGATCAAGCAACTGGCATGCGTGGTTGGATCGTCGGCGGTCTGAGCCCCCGCCGCGCCGAGCCGGATGGCCGTGTCCATGTCATGTCGGTTGCGCGCCGCCCACGCGCGCAGCTCCAACGCGCGGGCACCGGCCCCCGCACCGAGCGCCGCCTCAGCATCATGGTCGGCGCCGACGAGATCACCGCGGGCCATCCGCAAACGGCTGCGCCGCAGACGCAACCCTGCGGTGTCGTGCACGCCAATGGCGTCGTCGAGCAGGCGCTCCGCCCCGTCGAGGTCGAACCGGGTACGGGCGACGTCGGCAGCGTCTGCCAACGCCTCGGCGGCGAGCACCAGATCACCTCCGGCGCGCGCGTGCATCGCGATTTCCACCGGGTTCGTCGTGGCCCGTGCGGCCAGCAGGTGCGCTGCCTGGCGATGCACCCATGCCCGCCGGGCCGACGTCGCATCCGCAACCAGCGCGTCACGGACGAGGTCGTGGCGGAAGACCATCCGCCCGTCGGTCTCGGTGAGGAACGCAAGCCGCACGCCTTCATCGAGGTGGGCGAGCACATCCAGCGGTGAGGCACCGAGCACGCCGGCGAGCAGGTCGAGGTCGACCGTGCCGCCCAGCACCGCTGCAGTTCGCAGCGTGGCCGCAGCGTCACCGGCCTTGCGCAGCCGTGCAGTGACCGCTTCGCGCACGGTCGCCGGCACGAGATCCGGTACGGCCGGGTCCATGGACGCCAGCTCCACGAGCAGCAGAGCGTTGCCGGCTGTGCGGTCCCACAGCGCTGGGGCCCGTTCGGCACCGAACAGCTCCGCCACTGCGGCGAGTGACAGCGGGCCGACGTCGATGACCGTGGCGGCCGGTACGTCAACGTCCTCACCCGTGCGACAGGTCGCGATGACCAGCATCGGCGGTTCGGCCGGAGGTCGCACGAGCGTGCCCAGCCAAGCCAGCGTCATCGGTTCCGCATCGTGCACGTCGTCGATGATCAGCACCAGTCCCGCCCGTGGCGTGACCCGCCGGAGTCGATCGGCCAGACCGGCGAAGGCATCGTCCTGCATCGCCGATGGACTGGCAGACGGCCCGGGCACACCCCACCAGCCGGGTTGGCGGACGTTCGCTGGCGTTCCGGCAACCGGCTGATGCTCGGCCACCGCGAGCGCATCGAGCACGGGTTGCATCGACATGCCGATGCCGGCTGCGGCGCGCCCGGTCAACACCAGCGCCCCGTTCGCCCGGCGCGTGGCAGCCCAGGCCCGCACGAGGTGTGTCTTGCCCGCCCCCGCCTCACCGACCACGAGCACGATCTCGGTGCGATGCTGCGAGCGCTGCCACGCTGCGTCGAGGGCGGCGACCTCGCGCCGACGGCCCACCACGGGTCCATCGCTGCGTCGCGGTCGCTCGGCCCACGGACTGTTGAGGGGCGCACGGAACGATTCGATGTCCTCGTTCAAGATCGCCGCGTGCAGCGCTTCGGTCTCGGCACCGGGGCTGACCCCCAGATCCTCGGCCAGCCGTTCACGCACGGTCGCGTACGCACCGAGCGCCGATGCAGGCCGGCCAGCCAGCACGTGCGCCGACATGAGCACGCGCAGCGCCGCCTCGTCGTACGGATCGTGGGCGAGCGCAGCGCGAGCGTTCACTGCGGCTTCACCGACACGCCCGGCGGCCAATGCTGCACCGGCGGCGAGCGCACGGGCTTCAGCCACGATGGCGCTCGACTCGGCGCGTAGCGGCCGGAGCCACTCTGCCTCGGGCTCGTCGGCGAGCAGCACCGCGTCGGCCAGGCGCAGCGCCGCCTCTGCGGCGACGTGAGCACCGGAGGCGTCGCCGCGCTCGCTGCGGCCGGCGGCCTCGCGGACGAGGGCGTGCACCTCATCGCGATCGCACCAGTCGGCGTGCAGCACGTACCCGTGCTCGCGCCGCAGGAGGCGATCGCTACCCACCACTCGGCGCGCCCGGCTCACCAGCACTGCCACCTCACGGCTCGGGTCAGCCGGAAGCTGGCCCTGCCACAACCCGTCCACGAGCGCATCAACACCGACGATCTGTCCCTTCCGAACGGCCAGCATCTTCAGCAGCGTGCGCGCCTTGCGGCTGCGCAATGTGCTGAGGTCCGCGCCATCGAGCCGGAACTCTCCGAACACCCGGACGCGCAGCGCCTCGCTCATCAGTGGTGCAGTCTGTCACCGAACGCAACGCACGGATGGCGCCGCAGACACGAGGACGCGCCTGGCCTTGATGAGCCTCGCGATCGGTGTGGCCGCAGGTGCTAGAAACTCGGTTGGGTGACGGGAGGCCAGCCTTGAACAGATCGGGTCCTACACGACGGCGAGCAGCCCTCCTGGCGGCACTCGGTTTCGTGCTCGCCGCATGCGCCAGCACCGGGTCAGGCCTCACGACCCGGAGAGCAGAGACCTCGGCAACCGTTGAGACCGGCGCGACTGTGGATGCCTCCACGCCGGCCACCGAACCCGCAACGACGGAACCGGCCACCACCGAATCCGCCACCACCGAACCGGCAGCCACCGAACCCGCCACGGTGCCGGCGACCGACCCACCCACAAGCGCGCCCGCACTGGCGGGTTGGACGCCGGTCGACCTGTTCCCGGCCGACGTGTATCCGCCGTTCGAGGAGTCGAA
>JAYTSB010000567.1:0-1814 GCA_043745825.1 Actinomycetota bacterium
CCATGAACGCCTCACTGGCCGACAGGTGCGAGTACTCGTCGAGGAAGTGGTGCTCGCTCGCCCAGGCGTACTTGAAGCCCACGCGATCGGCGATCTCGATGAGTGTGAGCTCCTCCATCAGGCACTCGTGCTCGCCACGCTCCTCGCGCCGGTGCACCGGGTGGTACATCTGGTTGAACAGACCGAATTCCATGTGGACCCCCGTACACAGTTGTGAGCTGTCGCCCTCGCCGCGTCAATCGCGACGAAGCCAATTCTGACGTATCGTCAGATTGTAACTTAATGCACACCATTACGATGCATCGGTCGGCCGCGGTCATGCTCCGAGCCGGCGGCCGCGTGCAGTACGGTGATGCCGATGTGGAGCCAGCGGGTGTACGTGGATCATCTTCGCAATGTGTCCCTGTTCGAGGGTTTCTCACGCAAGGACCTCGAGACGATCGCGTCGGTCGGCCAACACGTGACCGTCAAGGCGGACACCGTGCTGCTGAAGGAGGACACCGACGGCTTCGACGCCTACGTGCTGCTCTCCGGCACCGTGAAGGTGACCCGGCGCGGGCGAGCCGTGGGCACGGTCCAACCAGGCGCGATCCTCGGCGAGCTGTCCCTGCTCGACCAAGGCATGCGCACGGCGACGGCCACGTGCCTCACCGACTGCGATGTGCTGGTCCTCTCCCGCCGTACGTTCCTCGCCACGATCGATCGGGTCCCCGCCCTGCAGCACAAGCTGCTCACGACCCTCGCGTCGAAGATCCGCGACCTCGACCGCCGCGCGATGTGACGACGGGCGATCAGGTCGTCGCTCCGGCAGCGCGCAGCGCGGCGATGCGCTCGTCGTCGTAACCCAGCACACGGCGAAGCACGTCGGCCGAGTGCTGGCCGACCGAGGGTGCAGCGGCGGGCACCGGCAGCTCCTCGCCATCGATGTGCAGTGGGAACAGCAGCTGCTCGATGCCGGTTTGGGCACGACTGGTCCACGTGAACCGGTCGTGGAACTGCGGGTCGTCGATCACCGTTTGGGGCGTGTTGACCGGCGCAATCGTGGTGTTGTGTTCACCGGCGAAGGCCAACCACTGCGCCGAGGTGCGCGTCCGGAAGATGTCGCGCAGGATCGCCTGCAGGGCAACGTTGCCGCGCGCGTGATCTGCGTACTTGCTTCCCGGGAACTGCTCGAACAGGTCCTCGCGGCCGATGCCCACGCAGAAGTTCTTCCAGAACGCCTGCTCGCTGGCCATGAACAGGATGTGCCCGTCGGCCGATTCGTAGAACTGGTAGCGCACGCCTTCCCACATCCCGCCGAGACCGGGCTTGCGTCGCTCGTAGTCGTCGCTCTTGTTGCCGGTGACGAAATCGGCCGGGTGCTCATAGGCGCGGTAGCTCTCGATGCGATACCAGTCGAAGTACGCCGCAGCGTCGCTCTGGGCAATCTCCATGTGCGCGCCCTTGCCAGTGGTGCGGGCGCGAACGAGCGCGGCCAGCACCGCCATCGCCCCGAACGCCGGGCCGGCAGTGATGCCGATGTTGGTCTGGTCCGGCACGCGGCAGAAGCCATCGTCGTCGACCACCGGGTTGACCTGGCCGGCCCACGAGTCGTACGCCACACCGTGAGAGGGAAGATCGCGGTAGGGACCGGTCGCGCCGTATCCGCTGATGCCACAGACCACGATCGCCGGGTTGATCTGTTCGAGCCGCTCGCGCGTGAAGCCGCGCTTGTCGAGGAACCCGGGCCGCATTGCCTCGATGATCACATCGGACTTGGCCACCAGCTCCTCGAACACCGCCATTGCCTCCGGCGTCTTCAGGTCGAGCACCAG
>JAYTSB010000568.1:0-2189 GCA_043745825.1 Actinomycetota bacterium
TGCTCGATCCGTACCCCGGATACACGTCGGAGAACTTCACGATGCCGTGCCGCAACGTGCTGCCCAAACCCCGCCAGAAGCCTCACCCGCCGATGTGGATCGCGTGCACCAACCGCGACACGATCAAGGTCGCCGCCCGCAATGGGCTCGGCGCGCTGGCGTTCAGCTTCATCGACCCCGAGGAAGCCAACGCGTGGGTCGACACCTACTACGACATCATCAAGAGCGACGAGTGCGTGCCATTGGGCCACTTCGTCAACCCGAACATCGCACTCGTCACCGGCTTCTCGCTGCACGAGGAACGATCGGAAGCCATCCGCAGGGGCCAGGAGGGCTTCGAGTTCTTCGGTTACGCGCTCAACGCCCTCGTCGCACACGATCAGCGGCCCGGTCGCACCGACCTGTGGGGCGAGTTCCAGGCGCGACGCGATCCCGACAGCATCGAGCGCAAGATCACCGATGCCGCTAGTCAGGGCGACACCTATGCGAGTTGCATCGGCTCGCCCGCCGACGCCAGCCGGCACCTCCGCCGAATGCGCGATGCCGGCGTCGATCAGGTGATCTTCATCCAGCAGGCCGGACGCAACGACCATGACGACATCTGCGCATCGCTCGAACTGTTTGCGTCGGACGTTCTCCCTGAGTTTGCAGCCGACGACGCCCAACGGCAGTTGCGCAAGGACGCCGAGCTCGCCCCGTTCCTCGAGGCCGCGCTGGCCCGCAAGCAATGGATGCCGCCGCTCGCAGACGACGAGATCCCCGTCGTGGTGGCCTCGGTGAAGAAGGCGCAGACGAGCGGCAGCCTGTCCTGAAGTCGGCTGCCCAATGATCGAGGTCGCGGGCAGACCAGCCGCCGGTGGCCAGAAATCCCGGAATCAGCTCGACGGGTGGCGGCTGGGTCGGCGGAGCCGTCTGTTGAATGGTGGTCGCCAGCTCCGTGATCGTCGCAATCAGCCGCGATGGCGTCATGGATGCGTTTGGTTATCATCGATTCGCGATATGTGAATGGCGCAACGGGCCACTGCCCCGAATCGAGGAGATCCATGCACACTGGGGGTGTCCGTAGCCCACCGACGAGCGCGGCCCGGCGGCTGTTCTCGGGTCTTCCGGCGCGCTACGACCGCCTCGCCGCATTGCTCTCGATGGGTCAGGACGCACGCTGGCGGCGCACGATGATCGACCACATCGCCCCCAGCCGACCGGCGACGGTGCTCGACGTGGCCACCGGCCCGTGCGGGGTCGCGTTGCAGCTGGCAGCGCGTACCGATGCGCAGATTGTCGGGATCGACATGAGCGCGGACATGCTCGGCAAGGGAGCTGGCAACGTGCACGCCGCCGGCCTCGATCGACGGATCTCGCTCGTGCTCGGCCAGGGCGAGCGGCTGCCGTTCGCCGACGCCACGTTCGACGCGCTCACATTCACCTACCTGCTCCGTTACGTCGCTGATCCCGCGGCAACGATCACCGAGCTGGCTCGGGTCGTGCGCCCGGGAGGCATGATCGCCAGCCTCGAGTTCGCGGTGCCGCCGAGCCGGTGGTGGCTGTGGATGTGGCGGCTCTACACCCGGCTGGTCCTGCCGACCGCAGGCATCCTCCTCGGCGGACGCCCGTGGTTCGAGGTCGGCAGGTTCCTCGGCCCCAACATCGAGGACCACTACCGTCGCTTCCCGCTGTCGGCCCATCTCGCAGCATGGTCGGCCGCCGGCATCCACAGCGTCGGCGTCCGACGGATGAGCCTCGGTGGCGGCATCGTGATGTGGGGCCAGCTGGCCGCCGCCTATCGCGTCGACGCGGACCACGCTCCGGCCCGGTCATGAGCGGCACCACTCCCCCGTTGCCGCCGGCCTTCTACGCCGCACGGCCAGGTCCGGGTGGGCGTCGCAGCACGTGGTCGGACTGGACGGTCGTGCTGCACCCGCCGTACACGCTGTGGCACCTGTCCTACGTGGCCATCGGTGGCTCCATCGCGCCCCAGTTCGACGGCGGCACGCTCGCCGCGACGCTGGTCGCCTTCTTTCTCGCGGTCGGTGTGTGCGCACACTCGCTCGACGAGCTCCACGGCCGCCCCTTGCGTACCCAGATCCCCTCCTGGCAGCTCGTCACCGCCGGGGTGCTCTCGCTCACTGCGGCGACTGCGGTGGGGATCATCGGCCTCGATCGCGTCGGGCTCGGCCTGGCGGTGTTCATCG
>JAYTSB010000569.1:0-5498 GCA_043745825.1 Actinomycetota bacterium
GCGGCGATGTACGGGAACGGCGCTTCGCTTTGCATCTCCGCTTGGGCGATGAGGATCTCGCTGGTGCGCGCCGCATTCGGATCGCCGAGGGCTACCTGCGATCGTCCCAGCACCGTGAGCGCCTGGGCCAGACCGAAGCTGTCGCCGAGCTTCTTGAACTTGACCCGGGCCTGCTCGGCCAGCGCCGCAGCGGCATCCACGTGACCTGTCCACATCCGGATCGACGCGATGAGGGTGTTCATCATCGACTCGGCCCACTCGTCACCACGCTCCTTGGCCTCCGCCCGCACGAGCGTTGCAAGGTCCTCCGCGGCCTGGAAGCGGCGGCTGTAGAACTCCACGAACGCGAGCAGACCGAACGCCCAGCTCACCCCGGCGCGGTCACCGAGCGCCTCGAGCGTGTCCGCGGCGCGATGCAGGTGTTCCTCGGCCACGCTGATGTCGCCGGTGAGGAAGGCCATGAACGCACGGTGCTGCTCGATGTAGCCGAGGCCGCGCGGGTCGTCGAGCTCGGTGTACAACCCGGCGGCCTCACCGAGCAACCACTCGGCATCGGTCAGCGAACCGCCGAAAAGCTCGAGGAAGCCGCGCAGGCGCAGCGTCTCGGCGAGCTGCGAAAGGTCGCCGAGCTCGCGAAACAGGTCGATCGCCAGGCCGAGCTGGGTGCGGGCCACGGGGAGATCGCCGGCGGCCTGGGCGATGAGGCCACGGGCGCGCAGCGCTCCAGCCTCGGTGGCCACGTCGCCGTCGATCAGCGCTTCGGCGAGCACGGCCTCGGTCTCGGGCCGGGCGCGATCGAGGTTGCGTGACTCGATGAACGCTGCGATGCGCTGGAGCCGAAGCCTCGCCCGCCCGGCCCGCTGGGCCTCTGGCAGCGCGCCTGCGTCCAGCAACTCCAGGGCGCGTGTGGTGTAGCGCACGATCTGGCGCAACGTGCCCTGGGCCACGGAGCGCTGCGCGGCCGCCTCCAGTGCCGTCAGCGCCTGGGCGCGGATGTCTGCAGGCACGCCAGGAACCGGGCCGAGCTCGCCGACGATCTCGGCTGCCGAGGCAAGGTGATGGGCGATGTCGTCGTGGGACGCCCCCTTGCTGGCGAGCATCGTCGTGGCGATGCCGATGTGGCGCAGCGCCCGTACCGCTTTGGTGAGCGTGTTGTACGCGACTTCACGGACCGAGTCGCTCTTGAACGTCCAGCGCCGCCCGTCCACCTGCAACAGTCCGACGTCCGCGAGCGCATCCAGGACAGCCGGATCGAACTGCTGCCCGAGCCCTTCAGCGAAGCGTTCCAGGCTGGTGAGATGACCGGAGGGACCGAGAACAGCGGCGTTGTCCAACACGGCGCGCTGGTCGGGGGGGAGCTGATCGAGCCGGGCCGCAATGACCGCACGCAACGAGTCCGGCAAGTCGGTCACATCGCCGCCCTCGGCCACCAGCACGGCGAGCTCTTCGAGGAACAACGGATTGCCGCCGGACCGCTCGTAGATGCGCGCGATGGTGGCCTCGTCGGCATCGGCACCGAGAATGGCCCTGCAGAGCTGCGCAGCGGCTTGGGGTCCGAGAGGCTCCAGCGGCAGCCGCACGACAGCAGCGCGCGTGGCGACCGGAGGCCACTGCAGTTCGGGGTCGGGCCGGTTGGTGGTCACGAGCAGGAAGGGCATGCGTGCGAGAGCGACGAGGAGGTGCTCGCACAGTTGCAGCACCGCGGCGTCGGCCCAGTGGACATCGGTGATGGACAGCACCACCGGGCCCGCGTGCAGGCGGCGCTCCAGCACCATCGTGACGGCACGGGCCACCGCGTCGCGAGCTGCCTGAGGGTCCAGCTCGTCGAGCTTGGACGGATAGCCGAGGAGGTGCTGCAGCGCCTCGGCGAGCTGCTTAAGCGCGGCCTCGTCGATGTCGCCGAACATCTCCCGGCCGTGAGCGAGGGCGGTCCTGCGCACGTCGTCGGGAGCGGCGCCGGGATCCAGCTCGAGCCGGTCGAGCAGCGCCTCGGCGAGCGGCCACCACACATTGGCCTCGCCATACGGCACCGCCGCGCCTTCCAGCACGAGTGCCGACTCGCGCAGACGGAGCACGTCGATCAGCTCGTCGACAAGGCGGCTCTTGCCGACACCGCCCTCACCGTCGACTGCGATCAGCGCAGCCTGTGAGTTGGCGACCGAGAAATCGACCGTCGCGAGCGCCAGGGCGAGCTCGGTGGAGCGGCCCATGATGGCCACGTCGCGCCGGCGGTGGCGAGCACCGGGTTGTGCGGTCACGACCAACGCCTGCCACGCAGGCACAGCGGCCTCACGCCCCTTGGCGGCGAGGTCGCCGAGAGACTCGTAATTGATGCTTGCAGCCGTCAGACCGTGGGTGGTATCGCCCACCAGCACGCCACCCGGCGGCGCAAGGGTCTGCAGACGTGACGCTGTGTTGACGACATCGCCCATGGCAGTGTGGTCGGTTCCGGCGATCGTGCCGACGAGCGCAACGCCGGTGTTGATCCCGATGCGCATCTGCAGCATCGACGAGTCAGCCGGGCTGACCCCGGGGGCGTCGAAGCCCTGGATCGTGTCCTGCATGCGCAGCGCCGCGCGCACGGCTCGCTCGGCGTCGTCCTCGTGCGCCACCGGAACTCCGAACAACGCAACGATGCCGTCGCCGACGATCTTGTCCACCGTGCCCCCGAAGGTGGTGATGTCGTCCACGAGCCGCTGGAAGCACGAATCGATGAGCCGTTTGACCTGCTCGGGGTCGAGGTGCTCGGACAAGGTGGTGAAGCCCACCAGATCGGCGAACAAAACCGTGACGACTCGGCGTTCCTCCACCGTTGACGCATTGAGCGCGAACCCGCAGGTGGGGCAGAAGCGTGAGCCGACCGCGACCGGGTTGGCGCACGACGGGCAGGAACTCACAGAGGTGGATCGTACGGCATGGGGGTGTCAGATCGCGCCGCCTTTGCGCTCCGACCTGCGGGGGAACGGGCTCATCCCCTCGGCGGACGCCCGGGTGCCCCCCGCTCGCTAGCGTGAGCGCGTGCAACGCTCCCGGATCGTGCTGTGGCTACGCAGCCATCCCGTGGCGTCCGACGCGGCCCTGACAGCGATGTTGCTGGGCCCGGCAATCGGCGCGCACTGGACCTCGCCCACCCCCACCGGTGGTCGCGGCCCGTCCTTGATGGGCACCATCCTTGTCTGCCTCGCAGTGCTCCCACTCGTCGCGCGCCGGCGCGCTCCCGCCGTCGTCCTCGCACTCGTCTCGGTGGCTCAGCTCACCGTCGATGTCATCGGCTACCCCAACTCCGGATGGATGAGCCTGATGGTCGCCGCGTACACCGTCGCTGCGCACACGAACGGCCACCATCGGACACGGATCGTCAGAACCTTCGCCCCCGTGTATCCGTTGGTGTTGGTGGCCGGTTATCTGCACGACCGGATCAACCTCGGCACGGTGGTCAGCTCCACGGTGTTCCTCTTGGGCTCGTTCATCCTCGGAGACAACCTGCAACGTCGTCGCCTGCACGTTGCCGAGCTGGCCGGCCGGGCCGAACAGGCCGAGCGCGAGCGGGAGCTGATCGCTCAACAGCGCGCCCAGGACGAGCGTTCGCGCATCGCCCGCGAACTCCACGACGTGGTGGCGCACTCGGTCAGCCTGATGATCATCCAGGCGGGCGCGGCTCGGCGCTCGATCGCCAGCGCACCGCTGCAGGCCGAAGAGGCACTGCACACGTTGGAAGCCACCGGGCGTACCGCCATGGACGAGCTGCGCCGGGTACTGGGGGTGTTACGCACCGAGAACGCGACGGACGGCACGCTCGCCCCACAGCCCTCGCTCGCCGACGTCCGCTGGCTGGTGGCGAGCGACCCAACGCTGCCCACCGAGCTGATCGAGACCGGCACACCGCCCTCCGACGTACCGTCGAGCGTGGGTCTGTCGCTGTACCGCGTCGTGCAGGAAGCGCTGACCAACGTGCGCAAGCACGCCGGCCAGGTGAGGCGGGTGACCGTCCGGCTGAACTACGAACCGGATCGACTCGTGGTGCACATCGTCGACGACGGCCGCGGTGCCAGCGTCGCCGCCAACGCCGACGGTCATGGTCTGGTGGGCATGCGCGAACGGATGGCTCTGTGCGGCGGTGCCGTGACTGCCGGGCCGCATCCCGGTGGCGGATGGCAGGTGCGCGCAAGCGCGCCGCTGCAGCATGCGATGCCAGCACCGGGTGTTTCATTGTGATCCGGGTCCTGATCGTCGACGACCAGGCGATGGTTCGCGCCGGGTTCCGGATGATCATCGAAGCCGAGGCCGACATCACCGTCGTGGGGGAGGCCGGTGACGGGGCCGAGGCACTGGAACTGTGCGAGCGGAGCCGCCCGGATGTTGTGCTCATGGACGTTCGGATGCCCCGCATGGACGGCATCGAGGCCGCCGGCCGTCTGCTCGCCAAGCGCGACGCAACCACCCCGCGCGTGCTGATGCTGACCACGTTCGACCTCGACGACTACGTGTACGCCGCACTGCGCGCCGGCGTCAGTGGGTTCATGTTGAAAGACGCCCCGGCCGAGCAGTTGGTGGAGGCCATCCGAGTGATCGCGTCAGGCGATGCACTGCTCGCACCGTCGGTGACCCGCCGTCTCATCGAGGACATCGGCCGCCGACCGGCGCTCGACTCAAGCATTGTGGCACCAGGTCTCGACATGCTGACCGAACGCGAACACGAGGTCCTGCGATTGCTGGCCAAGGGCCTGTCGAACACCGAGATCGCCGAGGTGCTGTACCTCGGCGAGGCCACCATCAAGACCCATGTCGGCCGAGTGCTCATGAAGCTGAACCTGCGCGACCGGGTGCAGGCCGTGGTGCTGGCCTACGAGAGCGGCCTGATCACTCCGGGCGAATCACCGACCGCCTGACGCCGAATCACCCCGGGCTCATGCCAGCTGGCGGGCGATGCGGCCGAGGGCGTGCGCGGTCAACCGGAACGCGGTGAGCGCGCCGAGGGCGTTGACGTCGCGTTCGGGCACGAACTCGACGATGTCGAAGCCCGCGAGCTGCGAGCGCTCGGCCACGGCGTCGATGATCTCGATCGCGTGGAAGTAGGAGAGCCCACCCGGCTCAGGGCCGATCACACCCGGCATGACCGTTGGATCCAGACCATCGACGTCGATGGACACGAACGAGGAACCGCCAACGGGCAGTTGCGCGGCGATCGCATCCACGCCGTGACGGTGCACGTCATGGGCCGAGACGAAGTGCACGCCCCGATCGAGCGCTGCCTGCGCATCAGCCGGCCGCGCCGACCCGGCGCCGCGCCGACCGATCTGGAACATCTCCCCGACATGCGACATCTCCGAGCAGCGGCGCATGGTGGACGACAAGCCCATGTGCTCACCGTTCACCTCGTCGCGCCAATCGATGTGGGCATCGATCTGCACGATGGTGATCGGACCACGCCCTGCGTAGGCATCGAGCACGGGGATGGGAACGGAGTCGTCGCCGCCCAGCACGATCGGCACCGCTCC
>JAYTSB010000570.1:0-3465 GCA_043745825.1 Actinomycetota bacterium
ACGACCTTGGTCCCGAAGGAGATGGTGGCGATGATCGCGGCCTTGGCTCCGGCGTCGAAGCCCTCGACATCGGCGGTGGGGTCGCGCTCCGCGAACCCGAGCCGTTGCGCCTCCGACAACGCCACCGAGTAGTCGGCCGAATCCTCGGTCATCTTGGTGAGGATGAAGTTCGTGGTGCCGTTGACGATGCCGAGCACGCGCCGAATCGGCTCGCCGCGCAAGCTTTCCCGCAGGGCCCGGATCAGCGGGATGCCACCGGCCACGGCGGCTTCGAACAGCAGGTCAACCCCGGCGGCATCGGCGGCCGTGTAGAGCTCGGTACCGATGTTGGCGAGCAATTCCTTGTTCGCAGTGACGACGGGCTTGCCTTTGCCGAGCGCGGTCACGATCAGCTCACGGGCCGGCTCGATGCCGCCGATCACCTCGACGACAAGATCGATGTTCGGATCGTCGACCACCGCATGGGCGTCGCGCACCAGCACACCGGCCGCCAGGTCGACCTCACGCTCTCGGGAGATGTTGCGCACCGCGACACGGGTGACCTCCAGGCGGAGCCCGGTGCGGGCCTCGATCGCATCGGCCTGCTGTGCCACGAGCTGGATGAACGCAGCCCCGACGTTGCCGCAACCCAAGACCCCGATTCGAACGTGATTGCCGTGAATTGCCACGCCCGCAGGCTACGCGGCGGGGCCCCGCACACAAACTCTGGGCGGCCTACCGGCCGGTACCACGCAGTGCGGTGACGATCTCATCGAACTGCCGCCGCGGCAGGACGGCCCCCTCGCGCCGGACCTGAGCGGGATCGACATCGAGGACACGGTCGAGCTTGGCATAGCTGGGTCGCCCCTCGCGATCCCACGGGCCGACGCCGACCGAGATCTGCGGCTCGTTGTCGTGACGCTTGGACGTCAGCGGTATCCCGACGAGCATCGATCCACGCCAGCCGATGAGCACCACCGGGCGGTCCTTGCCCTGGGTGGGATCTTCCTCCCAGGGCACCCATGTCCAGACGACCTCGCCCGGGTCGGGGTCGCCGTCGAGGTCCGGGCGGTACTCCATCATCACGCCAGCCAGGCCCGCATCGCGTGCGGGCGCAGGCCGTGGGCGCGAGCGATTTCCTGGTGGCCCGGGTCGAGGTTGCACCGGTGCCCGACTCAGGGCGACCGTGCGCAATCCACGCAACATCGATGACATCATCCCGGAGACTCGGCTCACCATGGATCGAACCGTAATCGGCGATCAGCCGATGTCGCAGGCGAGCAGATCGTCGTACGTTTCCCGGCGCACCACCAACCGGGCACTGCCATTGCTGACGAAGACCACTGGAGGCCGGGTGACCTTGTTGTAGTTGCTGCCCATGCTGTGGCCGTACGCGCCCGTCACGGGTGTTGCCAACACGTCGCCCACAGCGATGTCCTCGGGCACGGCCGCGTCGAGGATCAGCACGTCGCCGCTCTCGCAGTGCTTGCCGACCAGACGGACGTTGCCCGTGCGCTCGGCCGTCACGCGTGCCGGCAGGAATGCTTCGTAGCCGCTGCCGTAGAGCACCGGGCGCGGGTTGTCGCTCATTCCGCCATCGACGGACACATAGGTACGGATGCCGGGAATGCGCTTCACCGTGCCGACGGTGTAGAGCGTGACCGCAGCGGACGCAACGATGGAACGCCCCGGCTCGACGCTGATGCGTGAACGCACACCCAGGGCGCCGCATGCGTCGAGCAACACGCTGCCCCACTGGGCGATGGTGGGCGCTTCCTCGCCAACGGTGTAGGCCACGCCGAGGCCCCCGCCGAGGATCAGCTCGGGCAGGTCGAGCGGCACTGCGAATTCGGCCATCACCTCGGCCGCCTTGGCGAAGTTCGAGGCCGCGAACACATTCGAACCGATGTGGCAGTGCACGCCGACGAGGTTCATCGATTGTGAACGACGGGCCCGGTCAACAGCTCGCATGGCGTCACCGTTGCCAAGGTTGAAGCCGAACTTGCTGTCGTCCTGTCCGGTGGCGATGAACTCGTGGGTGTGGGCGTGCACGCCCGGGGTGATGCGCAGCACCACGTTCGGCACGGCGACACCCTTGGCGTGCATCGCGGCGTGCATCTCGGTGTGCATCTCGGTGTGCATCTCGGTGTGCAGCGCATCGAGACGGTCCATCTCGTCGAAGCTGTCCACCACGATCTGGCGCACGCCTGCGATCAGTGCCGTGCGCAGCTCGGCGACGGTCTTGTTGTTGCCGTGCAAGGTGCAGGCATCGGCCGGCACGCCTGCGGCGAGGGCGACGTGCAGCTCACCGCCGGTTGCCACGTCCAGCAACATGCCCTCCTCGTAGGCGAGGCGCGCCATTGCCTTGCACAGGAACGCCTTGGTGGCATACACAGCGTTCTGATGACCGAACGCAGCGACGGCCTCGCGGCAGCGGTTGCGTAGGTGGACCTCGTCGTAGACAAACAACGGCGTTCCGTACGTACCGGCCAGCTCGAGCAGCGAGCAGCCGCCGATGTGCAGTGATCCGTCAGCCACTACCTCGGCCGTGTCGGGCAGGAGGCCAAGCGGGATCGCCGTTGGCCGGTGCGGCAGGGAGGACACAGGGACCTACATCCGCTCAGGGGCGGCGATGCCGAGCAATCCCAGCCCCGTGGCGAGCACCCGAGCCGTCGCATCACATAGGGCCAGCCGGCTCTGCTTGGTGGCGTCATCCTCAGCTTTGAGCACCGGGCAGTGCTCGTAGAACGCAGTGAAGTCCTGGGCGAGATCGAACAGGTAGGTGCACAGCCGATGCGGGCTGTACTTGTCGATCGTGTCCCAGACGGCGCTGTCGAACGCGAGGATGCGGATGGCGAGTGCACGCTCCTGCGGTGCTCCGAGCACGATGGGCGCCGTGCCGCGCCCGGCCGTGCGATCGACCTCGGCGCGCCGGAAGATGCTGCAGATGCGTGCATGCGCGTACTGCAGGTACGGCGCTGTGTTGCCGTCGAACGCGAGCATCCGGTCCCAATCGAAGATGTAGTCCTTGATTCGGTCCGTGGACAGGTCCGCGTACTTGACGGCGCCGATGCCGACGATGCCTGCGATCTCGGCCTGTTCCCCGGCTGACAGGTTCGGGTTCTTCTCCGCCACTGCTGCCGCCGCGCGCTCCACCGCTTCGTCGAGCAGATCGATGAACTTCAACGGCTCACCGCTTCGGCTCTTCAACATCTTGCGGTCCGGCCCGAGGACGCTGCCGAACATGACGTGCACGGCCTGCGTCGGCGGGTGCAGCCAGCCGGCCATCTCCGCCACCTTGAACACCATCGCGAAGTGCTGCGCCTGGGGTGCACCCACCACGTACAGCAGCAGATCACCCTTGACCCGCTCGACGCGGTCGATGACACACGCAAGGTCGCTTGTGGCGTAGTTGAACCCACCGCCGCGCTTCTGTGCGATGAGCGGCAGCGGATCGCCGTCGCGATTCGTGAATCCGGGTGGGAA
>JAYTSB010000571.1:0-2856 GCA_043745825.1 Actinomycetota bacterium
GGCCCCAACCCGGCTGGACATCGCGTCGGCCACGCCCAACGACTTCCGCCGCGACGTGGAGTTGGCGCGCGAGGCCGGGCTCGACCTGCTGCGCGTGCACGGCCACATCTCCGCGCCGGCGCTGTACGAGGCGGCCGACGAACTCGGCATGCTCTTGTGGCAAGACTTCCCGCTGCAGTGGTCCTACGCCCGCGACGTGCGCCGCCGCGCGGTCACGCAAGCCACCGAGGCCGTCTTCCAACTCGGCCATCACCCCTCGATCCTCACCTGGTGCGCGCACAACGAGCCGTCCGGCGCTGCCATTGGTCTGCAAGCCTCGGCGCCGACGTGGAAATCGGCGGCCCGCTACGTGGTGGGCCAGCAACTGCCTTCGTGGAACAAGAACATCCTCGACCGGTGGGTCAAGCGGGCATTCGAGAAGGCCGACGAAACGCGGCCCACCACGGCGCACAGCGGCGTGATGCCCCACATTCCCGAGGTGAGCGGCACGGACAGCCACCTCTACTTCGGCTGGTACCACGGCGACGAACGGGATCTGCCCGGGTTCGCCGCTGCGTTCCCGCGGATGGTGCGCTTCGTCAGCGAATTCGGCGCCCAGGCCGTGCCCACGAGCAGCGAGTTCATCGACCCCAGCGGTTGGCCGTACCTGGCCTGGGACGAGATCGAGGAACGCCACGGGCTGCAGCGCTCGGTCATGGAGCGGTTCGTTCCGGCAGCCTCGTTCGGCACGTTCGAGCAGTGGCGCGATGCCACCCAGCGCTACCAGGCGGGCCTGTTGCGCCATCAGATCGAGACCCTGCGCCGGCTGAAGTACCACCCCACGGGCGGCTTCTGCCTGTTCATGCTCAACGACGCCAGCCCGTCGGTGTCGTGGAGCATCCTCGATCATCATCGTGTGCCCAAGGTCGCCTACCACGCAGTCACCGAGGCATGTCGGCCGGTGATCGTGGTGGCCGACCGTCTGCCGGCCACCGTGACACCCGGCGACTCGCTGGCCCTCGACGTGCACGTCGTGAACGACCTGCGCACCCCCATCGACGCTGCCCGTCTGCGCGCCCACCTGCGCTGGTCGAACGGCGAGCACAAGTGGAGCTACGAGGGCACCGCCGGCGCCGACTCGGTGGACCGCATCGCCACGCTGCAGTTCGTGGTGCCCGACGCGCCAGGCGACCTGTGGCTCGACCTCACGCTGGAGGCCGAGAACGTTGCCGCGACTAACCGCGGCCAGACACTCATCGTTGCCAGGGCCTAGTCACGACGCCGACACGTCAGCCGACGGGGATCAGCGGGTGTGAACCGAGGGCGCTGGACCAACCGGGCGTGGTACTCGCCTGATACGTCAGCTGCAATGAGCCCTCGGGGGTCACGACCCAGACGAAGTCTTGACCCGGATCGTCCGGCGCGCCGTAGAACAAGACGTGCGTGCCGTCAACGGCGTAGGTACCCATGCCCGTCGGGTTCTGCAAGGGATTGTCGGCAGTCTGCACATAAGACCAGATGCCCTGGGCGAATGTCCACACATAGTGCCCGTGGTCCTCTGCGACCGCGTGGTCGTTGACGGCGGCGAGGTCCGCATCGGTGATGTCGACCGCAAACACGCCGTCCGGGAAGTCGCCGGGCACGGGCTTCGGGTAGCCCGCGAGGACACCCGGCAGTCCGCTGGTGGTGGTCGCAGCTTCGCTCGTTGTCGCGGCTTGGGTCGTGGTTGCAGCTTCGGTCATGGTCGTCGCCGCAACGGTGGCGGCCGTGACCGCAACCTCGGTCGTCGACGTGACGGTGTCAACCGGGGCAGAGGGAGGTGAACTCGCTCCTGACGAGCTCGAGCAGCCGGCCACGAACACAGCGGCAGCGACGGCGGCGAATCGAAAGACGGAGTTGAAGTGATGGCGCATGCTCACTCCATCGCTGCGAGTCACAACCACCCGTCGCGGGTTTCGCCCCTCGTTCAGTCAGGCAGGCCTGATCGATGCGAAGAGTGCGTCGACCTCGTTGGTGAAGTCGGCCCAGTTGCCTTCGGTCGCGATTGCGACGGCAACCAAGAACTGACCGCCGCCGATGTCGGCCGCCGTGGTCCGCACCGTGTCCCCACGGTGTGCCTGGTCCCTGGACAGATCCGGGAAGACGATGCAGTCGGCGGACACCAGACTCGTCACGGTGAGGGCAGCTTTGCCCACGAGCGTCGCCTCGCTCGGCGCCGAGAGATCGAGCGAGCCGGCACACGACGTGCTCAGGACGTCGCTGACGGTCTGTCGTTCGGCGGTGGCTCGCAACACCACGATTGCGGCCTCCTGAACGAGCACTGCCGGCTCGCCAGCCACTCGACGGAGGACGAGGGCATCGGCCAAGTCGCTCATGCCGTCCCAGATTCTGGTTGTCGTGAAGGTGATCGGTATTCAAAAGTCTGTGGAAGCGTGAACGCCCGGCGCGAGTGCCCCTGGCGGCAGCCCGGCACCGGCGCCCGCGGCGGACCTTGCCGGGGCGGCGTCATCTCCGAGTGCCGCCCGCTCGGGTCCCAAGCAATCGTCAGGCGCTGCCGCGCACTTCAGCACAGACCGTCCCGACCGGTCGAAGACGACCGAGGCAACGTCATCGCCAGCGGCTCCGGCTTGGACCACGACGGCATACCCGACGACCATCGAACCGTCGTGCACCTGGTCGATCGTAATCTCCACCTCGCCAGCGGGCACGCTGATGCGACTCGACTTTCCGGCGACCGACAGTGGCAGCACCCCGCCCGCACCGAGGACCGTGGGGCTCGTCCCATCCTCGGACCGACCGGTGATCAGCGCTGTTTCACAGCCCGAGCTGTTGACGACGCAACCGCTGCGATCTCCTCTCAGGAAGATCTCCACATAT
>JAYTSB010000572.1:0-3357 GCA_043745825.1 Actinomycetota bacterium
TCGCCGGCGATCAGGCCGCGCCGCGGTCCGAGGCGACCCGCCTGTCCGTGAATCCAGGCACCGGCGGCAGCCGCCTCGAACGGATCGAGGGACTGGGCGAGCAGCGCGCCGATCACGCCGGACAGCACGTCGCCGGTACCGGCGGTGGCGAGCCGATCGTCGCCTGCGGTCACCAGCAGTGCACGTCCGTCCGGAGCGGCCACGACGGTGGTCGGTCCCTTCAGCAAGACCACCACACCGAGGTCGTGGGCGAGCCGTCGCACGGCCAGCATGCGATCGTTTGGCGTCTTCGATCCGCACAGCAGCGCGTACTCGCCGTCGTGCGGGGTCAGCACGGTTGGGGCGCGCCGGTCGCGCAGGATCGGGCCGATGCCGTCGCGACTCCACGCGAGGGCGAACAAGCCATCGCCGTCCACCACCGTTGGCACCGGCGATTGGCGCAGCACGTCGCGCACCGCAGCAACGGTGGACTCCAACCGGCCGAGGCCGGGACCGATCACCAGCGCCTGGAAGCGGTCCAGGCTGGCCAGCACCTCGGCACTCCACCCCGCGTCGGGCAGGGCGCGCTGCACGTACTCGTGCTCGCCACTGGTGCTGGAACCAGGAACGGACAGGTGCACCATGCCGGCGCCCGTGCGTTGCGCCGCACATGCAGCGAGATGGGCTGCGCCGGTCATACCGGCGCTGCCGGCCACGACGCGCACGGCAGCGCGCCACTTGTGCGCATCGGCACCGCGCGGCTGCCACCAGCGCTGCACGTCGGCGCCCTCTACCAGGTGCGCGTGCGAGCGACACTCCAAGCCGATGTCGGCAACCTCGACCGTGCCGGCCAGCCGCACGCCCGGTTCGAACAGCAGGCCGGGCTTGAGCGCGGCGAGACAGATCGTGTGGTGCGCCGCCATCACGCCGGGGGCCGCGCGACCGGTGAGTCCGTCCACACCCGACGGGATGTCGACCGCCAGGACGAGCGCGTCGCCCGGATCCGGAGCGACCCAAAGCCCGCGGAAGCCGGTGCCGTAGGCGGCGTCGATCACCAGGTCGCATGCCGGCAGCACCGCCGGCACCGCATCGGCATCCAGAACACGCACGCGGACGCCCCGCGCGGCCAGCCGCCGTGCCGCAATTCGCCCGTCGTTGCCGTTGTTGCCGGGCCCGGCGATCACAATGACCCGGCGACCATATGTGCCACCGAGCAGCCGCAGCGCCGACCAGGCCACAGCTGAACCCGCCCGTTCGATCAGGGTGGTCGTCGGCGTCCGGGCCGCCGCGTCGATCGCACGCATCTCCTCGGGCGTCACGATCGGCAGCATGGGTGCAGCGTAGCGATCCGGCCGCACGGGCCCGGGGCGTCTACTCGGCGATGACGTAGGCGATGGCCACGAGATCGCTGTGGGTCAGCGAGAGGTGCCACCGGCGCACGTTGGCAGCCTCGGCGAGGTGCGCCGCGGCGCCGCTGAACATCAAGGACGGGACGCCGGTGTCGGCTCGGCGCACCCACACGTCGTGGAAGCCGAATGCTCCGAGGCCGACACCCAAGGCCTTCATCACCGCCTCACGCGCGGCGAAGCGGGCCGCTAGCGACGGCACGGGATCCGACTTCGGGGCCACGTACGCCAACTCCTCGTCGGTGAACAGCCGGGTCCGCATCGAGGGCGTGCGTTCCAGCGAGCGACGGAACCGCTCGATCTCCACCGCGTCCACGCCGATCCCGATCATTCAGCTCCGCCAGTGATCGGCCATCTCGCTGATCGGCAGGATCAGCAGATCGGCGGTTGACAGCTCGCCGAGACGATCGTCGCGAAAGCTGCCCTCGGTCTCGGCCACCCAGTCGACGAGGCGGTTGTAACGGCGGTCGTAGCCCTGCAGCACCCCGCGCATCACCGGCGCCGGCAGGTGGTCGTGGAAACGCACGTGCAGCAGCGTGATGCCCGTGGTTTCGGTGCCTTTGGTCTCCGGCACGAAGATCACCGTGCGCCCGTCGCTACGCCCGCGGGCCACCAGCACCTCGCGCTCGGCGGCGACGCGGCGCTTCGTACCCACGAGAGCGTTGTTGCGCTCCACCCGTGACGGGACGTCGCGCGACAGCCCGCCGCGATCGATGATCGAGATCGTCGCCTCGCCGTCCGGGTCGCCCTCGATCAGATAGCGGGTGAACCCGACGACATCGGCCACGGCGGGATCCAGATCGGCCAGCACCTTCAGCGACTTGTAGGCGAGACGATCGCGGCCAACGCCTGCGGTCAGCACGGCCTGGACCAAGGCGCGGTCGAGCACGCCCTCGTCGTTGCGGCTGATGCCCACGGTGACGGTCTTGGCCTGATGCTTGATGGCATCGATGGGCCGGGTCAGCTCTTCGATGCCACGCGTCAGCGCGGCGGTGAGGTCATCGATCAGCAGGCTCGGCGTGCCCAACTTGCCGGTGTCGAACTGGTAGGCCTCCAACGGTGCCGGGCTCAGTGCGCTGCGCAGGATCGAGGTCAGGCGCACTGCGGTGGACGCCTCCAGCTGGCCGTCGTACAGGTTGCTGCGCAGGCCCACCATGAACCGCTCGGCGATCGGTCCGAGCTCCGCGGTCACCAGTCTCACGACCTCGTCGCCGACGTCGGTAGTGGCGATCACGCGCTCGATCACTTCACGCGCTTCGCGCAGGGGGCGGGCGGAGGCATCGATCGCGAGCGCAGCCTCGTAACCGAACAGGTGCCCCACCATCGCCGAGAGCACGAAGGCGAGCGCGGGGTCCACGGCCGGCACGCTGACGACGTGGGCTGCGGCGGAGAACCGGGTTTCGCCCTCGGTGGCAACCACGATGGGCAACGCCTTGTGAGCCCGGAAGATTGCGACCTCCTTGGCCACATCGTCGGCCGTGCCGCCGATCAGACCGGCCGCACACACCAGGATCAACGGCTCGCACGACAGGTCGATGTGCTTCTTGTCCTCGGTGTAATCGCAGGCGATGCTCTTGTAACAGAGCTCGCTGAGCTTGATCCGCACCTCCTGCGCAGCAACCGCGTTCACGCCATTGCCCACCACGGTCCAGTACCGACGCTGGGGCGCGTAGCGGCGCGCCGCTTCGGCAATGTGGTCGCGCAGCAGCAGTACCCGTTGCATCGCATCCGGTAGCTCACGCAACGACGTGAGCAGCTCGTGGCGGCGACGCTCCGAGCCCAGGCCGGCGGCCTCGCTGACCGCGCACGCCAACAGCGTTCCCGCCGCCACCTGTGCGTAGAAGGCCTTCGTCGATGCAACGCTCATCTCCACATCGCGCCCGTCGGACGTGAACAGCACACCATCGGCCTTGTCGGTGAGATCGCTGTTGCGCCGGTTGACGATGCCGATCACCATTGCGCCGCGACCACG
>JAYTSB010000573.1:0-12224 GCA_043745825.1 Actinomycetota bacterium
ACCCTCGATCTCACCGGAGTCGGCTTCCTCGATTCCGCCGGCATCAAAGGCATGGTGAAGCTCGCCAACCGCTGTCGAGGAATCGGCGCCGAACTCACCACGGTGCACGCATCGACCCAGGTCCGCCGTGTGCTGGAACTGACGAAGCTCACCGAGTTGTTCGACCTGCGCTGACGCGACTCTGCTCGACGCAGCAACCTCCGTGCTTGCTCAAGGTGCACACCGTGAGTGCCGATGATCGAGGGTGCCTGCTCCCGACGAATCTCCCCGGATCGCTGCATGGACGCGCCAGCTCGAGACCCCTGGCGCTGAACAGCGTGGCTTGCAGCGCAGCGCGCACCTCGGCGCAGTGGCGTCGATCTGTGCTCTCGCTGCGTACGTGACATGGCGCATTGCGGCCACGCTGCCAAACGGCGGCTGGAACCGCACCGTTGCGTGGACGCTGATTGCGTTCGAAACGCTGCCGATGTTCGGGCTCGTGGCCAAGGCCATCACGCTGTGGAACATCGACAGCACGGCGCCAGAGCCCGTGCATGAGCTGCCCGTCGGCACGCGTGTGGCCGTGTTCATCCCGACGTACAACGAGCCGGTCGAGGTGATCGCACCAACGATCGCCGCCGCGTGTGCGCTCCAGCCGGCGCACGAAACGTGGGTCCTGGACGATGGGGACCGGCCATGGGTGGCCGACATGTGCGAGGCGTGGGGTGCTCGCTACGTCTGCCGTCCGGTGCACGACCATGCCAAGGCGGGCAACATGAACTACGCCTTGGCGATCCTCGCCGAAGAAGCCGCCGCCGGCACGGGCGGAGCAGACATCATCGCCGTGCTGGACTGCGATCACGTGCCGCTTCCGCACATGCTCACGGCGACACTCGGCTGGTTCGATGATCCCGAAGTGGCGCTGGTCCAGGGCCCCCAGGCGTTCTACAACGCCGGCGCATTCGACGACGACGGATTCTCGGGCGAACAGGGCCTATTCTTCAACGTGCTCATGCCGGCCCGCAACCGCGCCGGTGCGGGGCCTTTCTGGTGTGGCTCGACATCCCTGCTGCGCACCACTGCGCTGGCCGACGTGGGTGGTGTGGCGACGGAGACGATCACCGAGGACATGCACACCACGCTCAAGCTCATCCGCCGCGGCTGGAAGACCGTGTACCACCATCAGACGCTGGCCATCGGACTCGCCCCGGCCACGCCCGATCAGTACCTGCTGCAACGCCGTCGTTGGGGCATGGGGGCGATGCAGATCCTCGTCCACGAGCGCCTGTGGTCAGCGAAGCGCTGGATGAGCTGGCGCAACTTCCACGAGTACATCAACGGCACGCTGTGGTGGCTGGAGGGCATCGCCACGCTCGTTGCCTTCATCGTGCCGATCGTCATCATGCTCAGCGGTGCCGAGACCTCCACCGCCGGTCCACTGGCGTTCACGGCTGCCTTCGTGGCGATGTTCAGCACGCGGCTGTGGGGCGCCAAGCGTCTGATGCGCCGCCAGATCCACTGGCCGACGGCGTTCGCGCTGCGTGTGTTCCGCATCCCTGTCGGTCTGGCCTGTCTGTGGTGGCTGGTCAGCCGCAAGACGCTTGAGTTCGAAGTCACGCCGAAAGGTGGAGCAGATGGCCGGCACCGCGGCCGCGCGCCGCGGATCCTGTGGGTGTTGACCGGTCTCGTCGTCGCCGTGTTGACCTACGCAGCGCTCGGCGTGGCCCACATGCTTCCCTGGCGCACCAGTGCCCCATCCACCACGGCTTCTGGCGTGTGGCTGGCGCTGGCGGGCACGGTGCTGGTGTTCGGCGCCCGCCGCATCCGCCACGCGCAGTACGCCACATCGCGCCGCAATGCATACCGGGTACAGGTGCCGGCTGAGGTGGTCGTAGACGACTTCAGCGGGTCGCTGGTCGACATCTCCATCGGGGGTGCTGCGGTGCGGTTCCCGGCCGGCCGCCTACCGAAAGGCGGCCTCGTGTCGATGGAGCTGCCCGGCGCACCACCGATCAAGATGGAGATGGTGCGGATGCGCAACCAGTCAGGTGACGGCACAGAGGAGTTCGGATCCCTGCGTCTCGCCGAGAACGACTGGTCCGGCTACCGGACGATGTCACTGTGGATGTTCCACACACCTGCCGGCGTCGTCGACCTGCTGCCGCCCGGCGTTCCCGTGGTGGCGTTCGCGCAACCGGCCTGAGACTGCACTGTCAGGCGTCGATGTCCCTGGCGTCGCGCAGGATGCGCGACGCGAGCTGCCGGGAAACGCCCCACAGGCGGGCGATCTCGCCGATGCTGTACCCCTCGGCCAGCAACGCGCGGAACATGTGGACGCGCACGACGTGTCGCGCCGCTTCCATCCCGGCAACGGCGGTGGTGAGGCTCTCGCGCTCGACGCCCATGTCCACACGTTGGATCGTGTCGGTGAACGGCACGCCGCTGCGGAGGTCAGCCAGGATGTCGGCCAACACCGCCTGTTCCTGCTCGATCTTGCGGCTCGCCTCCTCCAGCGCATCGGCGAAGAGCGTGGTGGCGCGTTCGAGCAGCTGTCGGTCGTAACCCGGCGGGCGGCCCGGCCGCGACCTGTTCGATCCCCGAGGGTTACCGCGGTCGGCCTCGATGACCTCGGTGATGTCGGCAAAGCTGGTGAGCGTGCCCGACACCGAACCGTCAGGTTCTACGAACGGGGTGCTGCTCACGCGGAGCCACACGAGCCCGGTAGTGGGCCGGTTGATGCCCATGACCACGTCTCGCACCGGTTGACCCGTGGTCAGCGCCGTCACGGTGGGGTGGGTCTCGCCGGGCCAGGGCGTGCCGTCGGGGTGGATGGCCCCCCACCGTGGGTCGAGTGAGGTGCGCCCGCTGATCTCGTCCGGGCTCAGGCCGAGGACGCGCTCGGCGGCCGGATTCCACTCCACGATCCGTCCGTCGGCGTCGAGGATCGTGAGGCCGTCGTGAATCGTCTCCAGCATCAACGCCTCGCGCGTCTCGCTGCGTTGCAGAGCCGAGGACACCTGGCTGAGCTGCTGCTGGCTGAGCAGATGCTCCACCAGCATGGCGAGGTCGTGCAGCAGCTCCTCGTCGACGTCTGTCCAGGTGCGCTGTTGCCGGTCGATGACGCACAGAGTGCCGACCCGCTGGCCCCCCGGCGCCCGCAGCGGATACCCGGCGTAGAAGCGGATGCCCGGGTCGCCGGTGACGAGTGGGTTGTCCGCGAACCGGGGATCGGCACGGGCATCGGTCACGACGAACGGCCCGTCGTGCGGCTGGGCGATGGCGTGATCGGCGAACGACATGTCGCGACTGGTCTCGGTGAGCTCGATGCCGACACCGGCCTTGAACCACTGTCGGTTGCGATCGACGAAGGTCACCATCGCGATCGGCATGCCCAGCAACCGCGTCGCGATCTGGACGATGCGGTTGAACGACGGGTCAGGCGGTGTGTCGAGTATTTGCAGGTGGTACAGCGCCTCCAGACGCCGTGCTTCGTTCGAGGCTCCCATCGCATGATCTTGGCACCTCGTCAGCTTGAGTTCACCGCTCTTGGGACCGATGGATGACTGATGCGCCGATCACCGACCCGACATCGTGCCCTCCCGATGGTGCTGGCGACAGTGCTGGCGATGGCGCTCGGCGCATGCTCGAGCGACCCCGCCACCACCAGCCCGACCGCCACCAGCCCGGCCGCCACCAGCCCGACCGCGTCGATCGGCGAATCCCGCGCCGTGTCGCCCGGATGGGACGGTCTGGACGCCGGCGTCGGTTTTGCCACCGATGGGTTCAAGGGCGCCGACATCTGGGTGGATCCGGTGCGCGGTGATGACGGCGCCACCGGGGCGAGCCGCGACGTGGCACTGCGCACGGTCGGTGCAGCGTGGCAGCGCATCCCAGCCGGAGCCGAACTGACCGAGGGCCGGCGGATCATGCTCGTCGCCGGTACCTATCCGGTGGACGGATCGGTGAACTACTGGGAAGACCGGCACGGCACCGTGACCGCGCCGATCGTCCTGCTGGCAGCGGACGGACCCCACACGGCTGTGTTCTCGGCAGACATCAACATGTTCGGTGTCAGCCACTTCGCGCTGGTGGGCGTCGACATCATCCGCGAGGGCGACACGTTCCACTGCGAGCAGTGCGATCACATCTTGCTGCACGGCGCGGAGCTCTCCGGCGGGACAGCTGCGCACGAGACCGTCAAGATCAACCAGTCGCAGTACATCGCCATCGAGCAGAGCGACATCCACGGTGCCGACGACAACAACATCGACTTCGTCGCGGTCCAGCACGCACGCGTCATCGGCAACCGCATCCACGACGCCCAGGACTGGTGTGAGTACGCGAAGGGGGGCAGCGCCTCGGTGCTCATCCAGGACAACGAGGTCTTCGATTGCGGGACCGGCGGGATCGCCGCGGGTCAGGGCACGGGGTTCGAGTTCATGGTTGCCCCCTGGCTGAACTACGAGGCCTATGGCGTGGAGATCCTGGGCAACACGATCCACGACACCAAGGGTGCCGGCCTCGGTGTGGCCGGCGGTTACAACATCGTGCTCGCCCACAACACCCTCTACCGGGTGGGCAGCCGCAGCCACGCCGTGGAGTTCGTGCTCGGCCGTCGTGGATGCGACGGCACGACCGACGTCTGCGCAGCGCATCACGAGGCCGGCGGCTGGGGATCCACGGCGGCCGAGGAGCAGTTCATCCCCAACCGACACGTGTGGTTCGTGGACAACCTCGTCGTCAACCCGGCGGACGCTTCGTCGCAGTGGCAGCACCTCCAGATCGACGGCCCGGTCGACCCACCGGCCGGCAGCGGCGTACCCCCGCCGGCGCTGGCCGACGACGACCTCCACATCAGCGGCAACGTGCTGTGGAACGGTGCTGCGGATCTGCCCCTCGGTACCGGCGACGGATGTCCTCCCGCGAACGCCACGTGCAACGAGACGCTCTTGCGCGCCGAGAACATCATCAACTCGATCGAGCCCCAACTGATGGATCCAGACCATGGCAACTACCACCTCACCGCGGCCAGCGCGAAGGCGCTGCCCCAGGCCGTTGCCGTCCCGACGTTGACGTGGTCGCCCGCCGACACGCCCATCCCGGTTCCGGTCGGCGACGCTCAGGTCGTGGTCGTCGCAGGTGGCCCCCCCGGTGCACGTGGCTGAGGCGGGCGGGTTCGTCCAGTCGAGAAGTGGTCTACTTCGCGCCGTCGAGGATGTCGGTGAAACCCCACTGGACGTGCGGCCCGAAGATGATCTGCTCGAAGATGCCGACCCCGACGCGGTCGCCGATTCGGGCGCGCACGAGGTGGTGCACGTGCTGGTGGCTGGGATCCTGGGGCGAGACCTCGTCCATGTTCCAGTCTTCGCGGCCGATCTCCAGCGGCCCGTGCCACACGCCGTGGGCCCACGTCGGATTCTGGTACCCGATGCCCAACATGTCGAAGCGCAGCAGGGGTTCCAGCTCCATCGTGTAGGCAGCGCCGCCCTCGACCTCGACGTCGATCGAGATCGCCTTGGCCCAGCGCGTGCCCTGGTGGAACTCGAAGTGGATCTGCGCCGGATCGATCCGGCTGACGCCGTCGTCACCCATCTCCACCGACAGCGGAACCGGGTCGGTGACCGGCAGGACGTGGCCGTCGGCGCGCCACTTAGCGCCTCCCGGCAGCTCGAACCAGCCGACCACGCGACACTCGTCGTCGAAGCGGATCGGAGCCCACAGCCAGGCCATCGGAGCCCGCGAGCCCGGCTTGCCGGCCGGCTGGGTGCCCACCGGTCGCACGCCCCACGAACGGTCGCGGATGCCGAACACCTCGTCGTGACGCAGCACGGTGGTCTCGCCGTCGACCTCGACGGTGCCGCCCCACGAGCCGAACTGCAGGAACCGGGCCATGTCCACCTGCACCAGCGGACCGTCCACCATCACCGTGTGATCTTCGAGCAGGGCACCGGTGCGCGCCCGGTAGGTGAGGTCGCAGGCCATCCCCGTCTCGTTCGGCTCGACGATGACACGCAACTCGCGCAGTGGCTCCACGACTTCCAGGCGGAACGGCCCCACACGGGTGTCGGTGGGGTCGAGAGGCGCCTCGCCGGACGCGTGGAACGACGACTGGCGCCCATTCTTGACGATCGAGAGGTGACCGTCCACGACCCGCAGGTTCGGGTAGCGGCCGAAGGCGAGCTCGACGTGAAAGTCGCCGTTGCGGTGGCCGGCACCGAACCAGTAACGGCCGTAGGCGTTGCGGTCGCTGGTGACCTGGGTGGTGATCGGCCGCGGCGCCTGGTGGATCGGGTAGTCGTCGAAAGGCGTCAGCAGGTTCTGGCTCATGTGGGCCGAGTCTTGCGGACGCCCGCCAAGGTGCTCGAACGCGAGGTCCGCTGACGAACGAGCGAACGGGCTCCGGGACGTGTCATATTGGTAGCCATCAGTGGTTCGTACCCATCGGCGTTCCCCAGGAAGTGACAGCGACGTGACACCCCCAGCGACAGACATGGTGGCAGCGACAGACATTGTGGCAGCGACAGACATGGTGGCAGCGACAGACATGGTGGCACCCCCGGCCCGACGATTCGTGCGGGCCGACGGGCCGGACAAGGTGACGGGGAGCGGCCGATACACCGCCGACCTCACGCTCACCGGGATGCTCGTGGCCACGTTCCGCTACGCGGACACGGCGCACGCCCGCATCGTTCGCCTCGACGTGTCGGCGGCCCGGGCGATGCCCGGCGTGTTCGCCGTGCTGACGGCCGACGACGTGCCCGATGTGCGCTTCGGCCCCTTCGTGCAGGACCGCACACTGTTTGCTCGGGATGTCGTGCGGTACGAGGGTGAGGTCGTCGCCGCGGTGGCCGCGGTGAACGCCGAAGTCGGAGCCCGAGCTGTGGCGGCGATCGTCGTGGAGTACGAACCGCTGCCCGTGGTGACCGATCTGGAGGCGGCGCTGGCCGACGGTGCCCCGCTCGTGCACGAGGGCTGGGCGGCCTACGGTGCCGCCGACCCGGTGGTACGCGACCGCAACGATGCATCGTTCTCCTCCCTCACCAAAGGCGATGTGGACGCCGGGTTCGCCGAAGCCGACGAGATCGTCGCCAGCCGCTACGTGGCCGATGGCTGTCATGCCGCGCCGATCGAGCCGCGAGCCGTGGTCGCCCAGTGGGAGGGCAACAAGGTCACGATCTGGACGTCCACCCAGGTGCCATTCGACGCCCGCGCCGGCGTGTGTGAGACGCTGGAAATGCCGGCCAACCGCGTCCGCATCATCGTGCCCCACCTCGGCGGTGGGTTCGGGGGCAAGTGTGGGTTCCACTACGAGGCTCATGTCGCCGCCCTGGCCCGTGTCGCACGGCGTCCGGTGCGCCTGGTGTTCTCGCGTCATGAGGAGTTCTACGCGCCGGATCGCCGGCGTGAAGGCATGATCATCGACGTGCGTACGGGCGTGCGCCGTGACGGAACCATCACGGCCCGTCAGGCCTGGATCGCCATCGACAACGGCGCATACACGGCCGATGCCGGGTTCTTCTCCCAGCTCGCCGGCATGCACGTGGCCGGGCCGTACCGCATCCCCAACGTGCAGGTTGACGCTCATCTCGTCTACACCAACTTGCAGCCCTCAGGCTCGGTGCGCGCACCAACGGCGCCGCAGGCCTGCTGGGCGATCGAATCGCACACGGATGAGGTGGCCGCAGCGATCGGCATGGATCCGGTTGCCTTCCGGCGGTTGAACGCAGTGGACACCGGTGACGTCGGCCCCAGCGGGCAGACCTTCGACGAGATCGGCGTGCAGCGATGCATCGAGCAGGCCACCCGCATCATCGGTTACGACCAGACGCTGCCCGCTGACGAGGCCATCGGCGTCGCCATTGGTTGGTGGCCGAGCTTCGCCGTGCCGTCCGGCGCGTATCTCAAGATCGACGGAGACGGGTCCGGTCAGATCATCACCGGTGCCCAGGAGTGCGGAACCGGCGCGGTGATGACGTTGCGCCAGCTCGCCGCGGACGAATTGGGCATGAACCCCGAGGACTTCGAGCTCGTCTACCAGGACACGAGCGTGGCTCCCTACGACATGGGCGCCACCGGTTCGCAGACGCTGTTCAACAACGGGCGGGCCGTCGTGGCCGCGGCCGGCCAGGTGGCCGAGCAGCTGAAGCAGCTCGCCGCCGAGCACCTCGAAGCGTCTCCGGCCGACATCGTGTTGTCCGGCGGGCAGGCGTCGGTGGCGGGTTCGCCGTCGTCGTCGGTGTCCATCGCCGAGCTCGCCGCCACCGCCGCCGGTGGTGAGCTGCTGATCGGCCACGGCTCGGGAGCACCGCCGTCGGCGCCACCGCTCGTCGGTTCCAGCTGCGTCGGCGACCTCGGGATGGCCGCGTTCGTGGCCCCGCAGTTCTCGTGCCACGCAGTGCGGGTGCGCCTCGACCGGGACACGGGCGTGGTGCGCGTGATGGAGGTCGCCGCAGCGCACGACTCCGGCACCATCATCAACGAGACGGGCGCGCTGGGCCAGGTGGAGGGCGGCGTGATGATGGGCATCGGCCAGGCGCTGACCGAAGGTGCCCGCTACGACACCGATGGTCATCAGCAAAACACCGGCCTGTTGGAGTACAAGCTGCAGACCTGTGCCGATTCGCCGGTGATCCGCACCCACTTCGTGCAGATCGTGACGCCGAACGCTGGTCCGCGTGGTGCCAAGGGCTTGGCCGAGGCGCCGAACGTGGCCACGGCCGCAGCCATCTCCAACGCGATCGCCAAGCTGGTCGGCACACCCGTGCGTCAGCTGCCGATGACGGCCGAGCGCGTGTGGGAGGCGTTGCAGTCATGAGCTTCACCATCGCATCCACCCTCGACGATGCGCTCGCCGCTCTGGCGGCCGGTGCTCGACCAGTGGCCGGCGGCAGCGATCTCGTTGTCGCGGCCCGCCACGGCAAGTCACCGTTGCCCGACGCGATCGTCGCCATCGATCGGCTCACCGAGCTGGGCGGCGTCACCGCATCGGCCGACGGTGTGCGCATCGGCGCCCTCGCCACTCACGCCGCGCTGATGACCGACCCGATGATCCTGGCCGTGTGCACCGGCCTGGCCGATGCGTGTGCACTCGTCGGCTCGCCCGCAACCCGCAACGTCGGCACGATCGGCGGCAACGTGATGAACAGCTCGCCGGCGATGGACACGGGGGCCCCGCTGTTGGCCGCCGGGGCCAGCGTGGAGCTGCGTTCGGCCAACGCCACGCGTGTGGTGCCCATGGGTGTGCTGTGGACCGGGCCCGGACGCAACGTGGCTGCGGCCGACGAGCTGTGCACCGCGGTGCTGCTGCCCAACGTCGCGGCCCGAACCGGTTCGGCCTACGTGCGCCTGGAGTACCGCCGGGCGATGGAGATCGCCGTCGTGGGCGCAGGCGCATCCGTCACGTTGGCGGGCGACGGCACCATCTCCGGTCTCTCCGTCGCGCTGACCGCTGTGGCCCCCACCATCATCGCCGTCGGTGGACTCGACGGGATCGCCGTCGGCAGGGCCGTCGACGAAGACCTCCTCGCCGACGTCGCGGCCATCGCCTCCGAGCAGGCCTCGCCCATCAGCGATCTGCGGGCGAGCGATCGCTATCGCCGTCACTGTGTCGGTGTGATGGCCCGACGTGCCGTGGAGGCCGCGGTGCGCCGCGCCGGTGGCGAGTCCATCCCCGTCCCCGTCAACCGGGCCTTTGGAATCGGAGCCGCTCGATGAGCACCCAGAACATCACCCTCAACGTCAACGGCACGGACTACCCGGTGTCCATCGACACCGGGCGCAACCTGGTCAGCGTCATCCGCACGGAGATCGGCCTCACGGGCACCAAGGAGGGCTGCGACGACTGCGAGTGCGGTGCCTGCATGGTGCTGCTCGATGGTCAGCCGGTGAACTCGTGCTCGTACCTCGCCGCACAGGCCGACGGCCGCGCGATCACCACCGTCGAAGGCGTGATGACCGGCACCGAGTTGCATCCCCTGCAGCAGAACCTGCTCGACGAGGGCGGTGTGCAGTGCGGCTTCTGCACACCGGGCATGATCATGTCGGCCACCGCCCTGCTGTCCCGAAACCCGTCCCCGACCGAGGAGGACATCCGCATCGGCCTGTCCGGCAACCTGTGCCGCTGCACCGGATACGCAAAGATCGTCGCTGCGGTGCAGCGCACGGCAGCGGCCGTGCCCCGATGACGGGACGTCTCGACCGGCTCGACATGAGCCGCAAGCTCGATCGGGACGAGTACACGGTCCGCCTCGGCGAGGCCCAGCGGCGATTGCTGCAGCTGCGTCTCCACCTCGAAGGCTCGATGGGTGAACCATCCGTCGGTCCGGGGTTGCTCGTGCTGTTCGAGGGACCCGACGCAGCCGGCAAGGGCGGCGCCATCAAGGTCGTGGTCGGCCATCTCGATCCACGCCACTGCCGCGTCCATAGCTTTGCTGCGCCAACCGCCGTGGAGAAGAGCCATCACTTTCTCTGGCGCTTCTACCGCGAGTTGCCCGGGCTGGGGGAGATGTCCGTGTTCGACCGCAGCTGGTACGGCCGAGTGCTGGTCGAGCGCGTCGAGGGCTACGCCGCCCCCACCGAGTGGCGGCGTGCGTTCCCGGCGATCGTCGACTTCGAGAAGTCGCTCGTGAGCGAAGGCGTGATCGTCGTCAAGTTCTGGATGCACATCAGCGACGACGAGCAGCTCCGCCGGTTCAACGCTCGCGCCGCTGACCCACTGAAGCGCTGGAAGCTGACCGAGGAGGATTGGCGCAACCGTGAGCGCAATCGCGAGCACGACGCTGCCGCCGAGGAGATGTTCCAGCGCACGGACCACGAACTGGCGCCGTGGGACATCATCGCCGCCGAACAGAAGCGCTACGCACGCATCGCCGTCATCGACACGCTGAACCAGCGGATCGAAGAAGGCATGCGCCGCCACGGCATGAACGTGCCGCACATCGACGAGCTGAGCGCGATCTCCGAGTGAACCCGGTCGACCCCTGGACGCCATGGTTGCAGGAGTGAGAATCGTTCCTATAACCTGGCCCTGTGTCGCCACGTCCTGCCATCCTCGCCGGGATGGCGACGTTCGTCGCGCTGCTCGGCTCGTGCGGCGGCGGCAGCGGGGCCGGTGGGGGTAGCGGGTCCGGTGACACCGACGGGACGCGCACGCTCACGGTCGTTGCCTCCTTCTATCCGCTGCAATACATCACCCAGCGCATCGGTGGTGACCGAGTCGCCGTGCAGAACTTGACGCCAACGGGGGCCGAGCCACATGAGATCGAGCTCAGTGCACAGGACACGGCGACCGTTGCCGACGCGGACCTCGTTGTCTTCCTGCGCGGCTTTGCCCCCGCGGTCGACGACGCGGTGAGCGTGGCCGACGTCGGTGGCGAACGCGCTCTCGATGTCTCCGACGCCGCTCGTCTGGAGGTCTCGCTCGAACCGGGTGACGGTGGGTCCGTCGGCGGAGACGACGTCCGCGATCCGCACTTCTGGCTGGATCCCACACGCCTGGCCGACGTCACCGACGCGTTGGCGGCGCGGCTGGGCACGATCGACCCGGCCGACGCAGACCTGTTCAACGCGAACGCGGCGTCGCTCGTTGCCGAACTGCACACCCTCGACAACGAGTACCGCACCGGGCTCGCGCAATGCACGAACCGGGTGGTCGTCACGAGTCACAACGCGTTCGGCTACCTCGCCGAGCACTATGGATTCATCCAGGTCGGGGTCACCGGCCTGAACCCGGAGGACGAACCGTCGCCAGCCGACCTGGCCCGAGTCAGTGAGTCCGTGGATCGGCATCGCGTCACCACCATCTACACCGAGACGCTCGTCAGCCCAGCGGTCGCCGCCACCGTCGCCGCAGAGACCGGGGCCACGACGGCGGTGCTCGATCCGCTGGAAGGGCTGTCCGACGCGAACCAGGGCGCGGATTACCTTGACATCATGCGCGCCGATCTCGCGACACTCCGACTCGGACAGGGTTGCACATGAGCCCTTCTCCGGCGGATCACGAACCGGCTCGTCCCGAAGTCATTCGGGTGTGCGACGGCGAGTTCGGCTACCGGGGCCAGGTGGCCGTTCGCGCCGATCTGACCGTACGTGCCGGTGAGGTCGTTGCCCTGCTCGGGCCCAACGGCAGTGGCAAGACCACGCTGCTGAAGGGCATCCTCGGTCTCGTCGAGTGCATCGGTGGGCAGGTTGCGCTGCTCGGCCGGCCCGTCGGTGAACTGCGCGATCGGTCCTCGATCGGCTACGTG
>JAYTSB010000574.1:0-1915 GCA_043745825.1 Actinomycetota bacterium
ATCGGTGCCACCACCGTTGGTCTCGGTGTGGGGTCGATCACCATCCCGGCCGTGAAGCTCGACGACCAGCAGAGCGTGCCAGAGGTGACAGCAAGCGCGGTGCGCTTCACACAGACGGTTGGTGGTCGCACCGGGGCGCCGATGCCGCGTGCCGTGAAGCGCCCTCCGTTCATCCAGTACCACGCGCCGATCGTGTGGACCACACTCGAGCTGACCATTCACGCCGATGGCAGCCACCAGGCAGCCATGGTGGGGGCATCCGGTTTCCCGCGCCACTGGGTGTTCGATCACGACGGTGCGCTCACGGCCAAGAGCAGCGTCGCCGAGTACAAGAAGTGGATGAATGAATCGTTCGGCCGCCACACACCATGGGGCGACGAGGACTCGCCGGCTCTCGTCAGCCAGGTGGAGTCGTTGCTCGAACGTGAGCTGCAGGGGGCCATCATGCGTGGTGGCAAGAAGCCCGACATCCGCCGGATCAAGGAGGGCAAGACGCTCGTCGAGCAGGGTTCGGTGAGTGACGAGCTGTTCCTGCTGTTGAACGGTGTGCTCGTGGTCGAGGTGGATGGCGAGCAGCTCGCCGAGCTCGGGCCGGGCGCCGTATTGGGCGAGCGAGCGGTGATGGCGGGTGGCGTGCGCACCGCGACGGTTCGAGCGGTCACCGAGTGCAAGGTTGCAGCGGTACCCGCCGACCGCATCGACCTGGACAAGCTGGCAAAGCTGGCCGAAGGGCATCACCGCGAGGAAGCGGGCCGCTGATGCAAACGCTGTCGCCCTGCAAGACTGTAGGTGCGGGTCGCAGAGGTGGCACGATCTTCCGGTGACCCTTGATCAATACGACGCTGTCGTTGTCGGCGCCGGCCCCAACGGCCTCGCTGCAGCGGTGCGCATCGCCGAGGCGGGCAGGTCGGTGTTGGTGCTGGAGGCCGCCACCACGATTGGTGGTGGCACGCGCTCGGCCGAGCTGACCCTGCCCGGTTTCGTTCACGACGTGTGCGCGGCGGTGCACTCACTGGGTGTCGATGCTGCACCGTTGTCGCTGGAGCACCTCGGCGGGCACGGCCTGCAGTGGGCGCTCCCCGAGATTCCCTTGGCCCACCCGCTCGATGGTGGCCGTGCCGCGGTCCTGCACCGCAGTATCGACGACACCGCCGACAGGTTGGGCGCCGACGCCCTGGCATGGAGGCGTCTGATGGCTCCGTTGGTTCGCGACTGGTCGGTGATGTTGCCCCAGCTGCTCGGTCCGGTGCTCACGATTCCTCGGCACCCCATCGTCATGGCCCATTTCGGCATTCACGCGCTGCGCCCGGCGACGTGGACCGCTCGCCGCTTCCGCACCGAGGAGGGCGCGGCCCTGTTCGGTGGTTGCGCGGCGCATGCGATGTTGCCGCTTCACCGCCCGCTCACCACGGCGTTCGGGATGACCCTGGCTGCGTCGGCTCACGCCGGCGGTTGGCCGGTGGCGGTCGGTGGCTCGCAGTCGGTGGCCGATGCGCTCGCGGCGCGGCTGACCGACCTTGGCGGCGAGATCCGCACGGGTGTGATGGTGCGATCGTTGGCCGACCTGCCACCGCATCGAGCGGTGCTGTTCGACACCAACCCCGCGCAGCTCGCCGCGATCGCCGGCGATGCCCTGCCTGCTCGCTACCGGGCTCGCCTGCTGCGGTTCCGCCACGGTTCTGGTGCTTTCAAGATCGACTATGCGCTCGACGGTCCGGTTCCGTGGCAGAACGAGTCGTGCCGTCGTGCCGGCACCGTGCACGTGGTGGGTTCGTTTGCCGAGGTGGCACTCGCGGAGGCCGAGGTTGTCTCCGGCCGCATGCCTGAACGCCCCCTGGTGCTGGTGGTGCAGCAGTCGCTGGTCGACAGCAGCCGCGCTCCCGCCGGCAAGCACACGCTCTGGGTGTACGCCCAC
>JAYTSB010000575.1:0-10550 GCA_043745825.1 Actinomycetota bacterium
GCCCGTTGCCGTGCCGGCGGGCGCGATCGGCGACATGGTGGAGTCACTGGCCGCGATGTGGTTCGGCGACCCGTTCGACCTTGTGAACCTGCGAACAACCCGAGGTGGGTGTACGCGTCGCCCGTAGTCTGGGCCCTGTGAGCGACATCGCGATGTTCGACAAGACCGCTTGGGCCGAGGAGGTGCGGGCGCTGGCCACGGTGCGCGACGCGGTGATCCTGGCGCACAACTACCAGCTCCCGGAAATCCAGGACGTCGCCGATCATGTCGGCGACTCGCTCGGGTTGAGCCGGATCGCAGCCACCGTCGAGCAGTCCACCATCGTGTTCTGTGGCGTGCACTTCATGGCCGAGACAGCCAAGATCCTCAGCCCGGACAAGACCGTGCTCATTCCCGATGCGCGGGCGGGCTGCTCGCTTGCCGACACCATCACCGCCGATCAGCTGCGGGCGTGGAAGGCCGAGCACCCGGGCGCAGTGGTCGTGAGTTACGTGAACACCACCGCTGCGGTGAAGGCCGAGACCGACATCTGCTGCACGTCGTCGAACGCGGTCGACGTCGTGGCCAGCATCCCCGCCGACAAGCCGGTGCTGTTCTGCCCGGACCAGTTCCTCGGCGCGCACGTGCAGCGCTCGCTGCAGCGCGAGAACATGCACATCTGGCTCGGCGAATGTCACGTGCACGCCGGTATCAATGGCGCCGAACTCAAGGCGATGGTGGCGGCCGAACCGGATGCCGAGCTGTTCATCCATCCGGAGTGCGGCTGCGCTACCAGTGCGCTGTACCTTGCCGGCGCCGGCGTGGTGCCGGCCGAGCGCACCAAGATTCTGTCCACGTCGGGCATGGTGGACGCCGCCCGCACCACGACGGCGAAGAAGGTGTTGGTGGCCACCGAAACGGGCATGCTGCATCAACTCCACAAGGCCAACCCGCTCGTCATCTTCCAACCCGTGAACCGCGCCGCAGTGTGCAAGTACATGAAGATGATCACGCCGGACAAGCTCGTACGCTCGCTGCGCGACGGCACCGACGAGGTCACCGTGCCGGCGGACATCGCGGACCGCGCCCGCCAGTCGGTGGAGCGGATGATCGCCATCGGGCAGCCCTCGCGTACGGGGGAGTGATCCCGTGACCGCCGGCGTGCCCCTGCAGCTCCTCGCGCCTGAGGTCACGTGGCAACGCGACGTCGACGTCGTGGTCCTCGGATCCGGCGCGGCGGGACTTGCCGCGGCGATCGCCGCCCGGCCGGTTCGATCGGTGCTGATCGTCACCAAGGACACGCTTGATGCCGGGAGCACCGCGTGGGCCCAGGGCGGCCTGGCCGGCGTCCTGGATCCGACGGACTCGCTGGAGAACCACGTGCGCGACACGCTCGAGGCAGGGGCGGGGCTGTGCGACGAACGCGCCGTGCGTCAGCTCGTGGCCGAAGCCCCGAAGGCGATTCGGTACCTGATGCGGCTCGGCGCCGCGTTCGATCCCGGCCACGACGGCGACGGCCCGGCGCTGACGATGGAGGGCGGCCACTCCCACCGCCGCATCGTGCACGCCGGCGGTGACCAAAGCGGTGCCGAAGTGCAGCGCACGCTCGACCAGTCTGCCGTGGCGGCGGGCGTGGACGTGCTATCTCACGCCTTCGCCCTCGACCTCGTCATGGGCAGCAACTCCGCGGGCCAGCGGCAGGCTGCCGGCGTGCGGATCGTCATCACCGACGCCGAGGGCGAGATCCAGTCGGTCGGCGTGATCACGGCCCGTGCCGTCGTGATCGCCACCGGTGGCTACGGCCAGATCTTTGCCTCGACATCGAACCCGCCCGCCGTCACGGGTGACGGCCTGGCCCTTGCACTGCGCGCCGGCCTGCCCGCACGAGACATCGAGTTCGTCCAGTTCCACCCCACGGTGCTGTGGGTCGGCCCCGACGCCACCGGCCAGCAGGCGTTGATCAGTGAGGCCGTTCGCGGCGAGGGCGCCAAGCTCTACGACGCAGCTGGCGGGCGGGTGATGGTCGGCGTCCATCCGCTGGAGGACCTCGCCCCGCGCGACGTGGTGGCCAGCGCGATCAGCCTGCGTATGGCCGAGCGCGCCGGCGGCGTGGACGACCACGTGTACCTCGACGCCACGCACATGGGGCAGCGGTTCGCCGAGCGGTTCCCCTCGATCACCGCCTCCTGCCGGGCGATCGGAATTGATCCGGCCACCCAGCGCATTCCGGTGGCTCCCGCGGCGCACTACGTGTGCGGGGGCCTGCGCGCCGACCTCGATGGGCACACCGAACTCGCCGGTTTGTACGCCGTTGGCGAGGTGGCTTGCACCGGCGTCCACGGCGCCAACCGGCTTGCCAGCAACTCGCTGACCGAAGGCGTGGTGGCCGGCACTCGCGTCGGCCGCGATCTCGCGTGGGAGCTGCCCGAGCTCGTGGACCCGGAGAGCATTGACGCCGACGGTGCGGCCGGCCTGCTGCCCGCGGAGCTGCGCACCCAGGTGCGCTCCACGATGTCCCGCCACGTCGGCGTGATGCGCCGCCCAGAGGGGCTGGCTGCGGCCACCGAGGCGCTGGCCGAGATTGCCGAGCATGTTGCGCGTGACGTCGTGCCGAGCCGGCGCGCCTACGAGGCCACGAACCTGCTCACCGTCAGTGCCGCCGTCGTCGAGGCGGCACGGACGCGCACGGAGAGCCGAGGCTGCCATCGGCGCAGCGACTACACCGAGCCACGGACGGTGTGGCTGACGCACCTCACCGAGCGCCTCGACGGCGACGGTGTGCCCCGTGTCATCGGCCGCCCCGAGGAGGCCTAGATGTTCACCTTCCATCCGCTTTCCGAATCCGTGCGACGGCGTCTGCTGGACGGTGGTGTCGATCCCGACGCAGTGGCGGCCGTCGTGCGCATGGCCGTCGCCGAGGATCTTGCCGGTGGCACCGACGTCACGTCCACGGCCACGGTGCCGGCGACGCAGCGCTCGATCGGCACGTTCGGCGCTCGCCGGCCCGGCACCCTGGCCGGACTCGCCGTCGCGGCGGCAGTGATCGAGACAGTGTGCGGCGCCGAGGCAAGCGACTTCGAGTTCCTGGCGGCCGATGGTCACCGCGTCGCCGCCGGGGCCGACGTGGCCCGTGTCGAGGCACCGACGCAATTGTTGCTCACTGCCGAGCGCTCGGCGCTGAACCTGCTGTGCCACCTGTCCGGCGTGGCAACGCTCACCCGCCGCTGGTCCGATGCGCTTGAGGGAACCTCGGCCAGGGTTCGCGACACCCGCAAGACCACGCCGGGGTTGCGTTTCTTGGAGAAGTACGCCGTGCGCTGCGGCGGCGGTGTCAACCACCGCATGGCGCTCAGCGATGCCGCGCTGGTGAAGGACAACCACGTGCTCGCCGCCGGCGGCGTGGCCGAAGCGTTCGCCGCCGTTCGTGCGCTCGCGGACGCGATCCCCGTGGAGATCGAGGTCGATTCACTCGATGGTCTGCATGAGGCGATGGTGGCCGGCGCCGATCTGATCCTGCTCGACAACTTCACCGTGGAGCAGATGGCCGCCGGTGTGGCGGCGCGTGCGAAGCACGAGGCCGCCACCGGTCGCCGCGTCGTGCTCGAGGCCAGTGGTGGCCTGTCGATCGAGGTCGCTCGCGCAGTGGCCGAGACCGGAGTGGACTACATCGCTGTGGGTGGCCTCACCCACAGCGCCCCGGTACTGGACCTCGGCCTTGACCTGCGCACCATCATCTGACCCGGGCGCGGCCGGGGTTGCCGGGGCCACGTGCGCCGATGCGTCGCAGAGGCGGCAGGGTGGGCGGCGGTTGCTTGCGCGGTGGGAGCTCGGACAGCAGCAGGGTGGTGGCCTGGGTGATGGAGAACACGGCCCGCTCGAATGCAGCTTCGGTGGCCGCTGTGGTGGCCTGCACCCCGCTCACCTTGCGTACGTATTGACGGGCCGCGGCTTCGATCTCGGTGGGTGTGGCCACCGGCTCCAGGCCGCGCAGCGTGGTGATGTTCCGGCACATGCGGTCAACCCTACGCAGGGTGACAGCTGCGTGTCGATCAGCCTGTTGTGTGCGACAGCTGCACGAGGTCGACGACGAGGATCAGGTCTGCACCGGCTGGCAAGCCCATCGAGCTACTGCCCTCGGCACCGAAGGCATCCTCCGGCGGCAGGATGATCTGACGTCGCCCCCCGAGCTTCATCCCGGTCACGCCGGTGACGAGACCGGTGATGGTCTGGTCGTCGAGCGCAACCTGGGCAGGCGTGCCCTGCTCCCAGGTGCTCTGGATCTCCTCGGCAGTGTCACCGCGGAAGGCGATGATCTGGAGGTAGGCCGTGTCGCCCGCTTCGACCGTATCGCCGTCGCCGACGACGAGGTCCTTGAACGAGGTGGTGGTGGCGTCGGTGCTCTTGGCGACAGTGACCGCCGGCTTGTCGGCCGCGTTCGCTGTGGGTACATCCACGCCAGGGGTGATCGAGACTGCATCGATCACGAACGTGAGTGCGTCACCGGGCTTGATCACCTCGCCCTGTGGGCTGTCGCCGTAGGCGAGGTCGGCGGGGATGTCGAGCTGGCGGCGACCACCGACCTTGATGCCGATCAGGCCCTGCTCCCAACCCTGGATCACGCTGTTCTGGCCCAGTGTGACCGGGAACGTCTGGCCGCGGTCGTAGCTATTGTCGAACTCGGTGCCGTCGGTCGAACGTACGCCGACGTAGTTGACTTCGACGATGTCGCCGACCTTGGCGCCCTCGCCCGTGCCGTCGGTGAGATCGGTGATCACGAGCTTGGTCGGCAGGGTGGCCGGGATCTGCACCGACGGTTTGGTGGCGGTGTCCGTGCTGGCCGAAGTGCTGGCTGCAGTGGTATCCGGGGTGCTGGCCGAAGTCGGGGAGGTCTCGGCGGTCTTGGCGTCGCTGCCGCATCCGGCGAGGAGAGCGATGGGGAGCAGGTAGGCGGGCAGGAGACGGCGCATCGATTCGACGCTATCCGGGGTTCTGCGCGGTCCGGTAGGCACCCGGGCTCATGCCGACGACCCGCCGGAACTGGCGCGTGAACGCGCTCTGATCGTAGTAGCCGCACTCCGTGGCGATCTGGGCGACGGACAGGTCAGTGGTGCGCAGGCGACGGATCGCCTCCTCCAGACGCAGCCGCAGCATCAACTGCTTCGCGCTGAGGCCGAGGGCGCGACGGATGGCGCGCTCCAACTGGGTGGCGGTGAGGTCGGCCGCGCCGGCGAGTTCGGCCACGCTGACCGACTCCGTGCTGCGCACGCGTGCGTAGGCCACGGCGGCGGCGACCCGGGCGTTCACCCTGGCAGCGTCTGCCGGGGCGCGCAGGTCAACGGACACACTGGCGATCGCCGTGGGGGCGCCCACCGGACCCAGCAGCGTCTTGCTGGTGACGTACCAGCCCACACTGCCGTCCGGGCGCAGGATCAGTTCGAGCTCGTTGCGCAGCGGTTGGCCGGTGGTCAGCAGACGCGCATCCTGGCGTTCGTACGACGCCGCCAGCTCGGCCGGGAACAGGTCGGAGGCCGTGAGCCCGACGATGTCGCCGGGTGCGGCTCGACCGGCGCGGTCGGCGAACGCCTGGTTGACGGCGATGTAGCGACCGCTGCCGTCCTTCACGCAGAACATCACGTGCGGTACATCAGTGAGCAGATCCGACAATGCGGCCAGGGTGGGGTCGGTCACGCCACCATCATGACCGTCCCGCTTCGATCCACGCGACCTGTACGAACGCGACGCCGTGGGTGCGCGATGCGTGCAAGACGGTGGGTGTTGGATGGTGACATGGACAACCCTGCGCCAATTGGTTCCACCGTCGTCGCCGACCCCCACGCAGCCCGTTCGGGCGAATCGTCCCGCGTGGAGCGAGCCGTGGCGCTGGCCGAACGGTTGCTCGCCGAGTCCCAGGCCATCGCCACCCGAAGGGAGGCGGCCCAGCTGGGCCGCCTCGGCCGGCTGATCAACGATGCCCGCGGCCGTGAGCTGGTGCAGATGCTGACCGACGACGTGCTGCGCATCCACGAGCCGCGCCGTGCGGCCCGCCGCTTCCGTGACGTGGTGCGCACCATCGGCGTGCCCTCGTCGCTCGGTGCACTCGATGCCATCATGCTGCGCGCCGGGGCGGCTCTGGCCCCCGCTGTGCCGGGTGTGTTGATGCCATTGGTCGCTCGACGGATTCGCAACGAAACTCGTGGCGTGGTGTTGTCCTCACAGGATCCAGCCTTTGCCGATCATGTGCGGCTGCGTGGGGGCCAGGGCGTTCGCCTGAACGTGAACGTGCTCGGCGAGGCGATCCTGTCCGATGCCGAGGCAGCCAAGCGGCTGGCCGCGGTGCAGGCCCGTCTGGCCCGACCGGACGTCGATTACGTCTCGGTCAAGATCTCGGCGCTGTGCGCGAACCTCGATCCGCTCGCGTTCGACGATGGTGTGCGTCGGGTCAGCGAGTGTCTGCGCCTGCTCTACGGCGACGCTCGGTCTGCCTCCCCGGCGAAGTTCGTCAACCTCGACATGGAGGAGTTCAAGGATCTCGAGCTCACCGTGGCTGCCTTCACGACCGTGCTCGACGAGCCGGCGTTCGATGACATCGAGGCCGGCATCGTGTTGCAGGCGTACCTGCCCGATTCACATGCCGCGCTCGAGCACCTCGGCACGTGGGCCGCGGCACGCCAGCGGCGCGCCGGCGGCCGGATCAAGATCCGGCTCGTCAAGGGTGCGAACCTGGCGATGGAGCAGGTCGATGCGGAGACCCACGGCTGGAACCAGGCGCCGTACGCCACCAAGGCCGATGTCGATGCGAGCTACAAGCGCCTCCTGGACTCGGCGCTGCGGCCTGAATGGGCCGCTGCCGTGCGCGTCGGCTTGGCCAGCCACAACCTGTTCGACATCGCCTGGGGCCTCGTGCTGCGCGACGAGCTGGACCACCCTGCGCGGATCGAGCTGGAGATGTTGGAAGGCATGGCTCCAGCGCAGGCGCGCGCGGTGAACGCGGCTGCCCACGGACTGCTGCTGTACGCCCCCGTGGTGGCACCGAACGATGTCGATTCGAGCATCGCCTACCTGTCCCGCCGGCTCGACGAGAACACATCGCCGGACAACTTCCTGCGGGCGCTGTTCACACTGCAGCCGGGCAGTGTGGAGTTCGCCGAGCAGGCCGACCGATTCCGCACCAGCGTGGCCGCGCGTCGCACCGTCTCCACGGACAGCAGACGGGCTCAGCCGTTGGTGATCGACCATGCCGAGGGCTTCGACAACGAGCCCGACTCGGATTTCACGCTCGCCGAGGTGCGTGCGTCGCTGGCCAACGCCCAACCGGTGCCGGCACCACTGCTGACAACCACCATCGCTGAGATCGACGATGTCGTCACCCGGGCTGCAGCGGCTGCAGAGCGCTGGGCGCAGTCGCCGCTCGACCGACGTCGCGATCTGTTGGACGCCGTCGCGACGACGATGGCCGCGCATCGGGCGAGCACCCTCGCCGTCATGGGTGAAGAGGCCGGCAAGACCATCCGCGAGGGCGACCCGGAGATCAGCGAGGCGATCGACTTCGCTCGCTACTACGGCACCGACGGCACGGCGTTGATCGGGTCGCTGCGAGATGAGGGCGTTGCGGTCGGTGCACGCGGGGTCACCCTCGTCGTGGCGCCGTGGAACTTCCCGTACGCCATTCCGGCCGGTGGAGTGTGCGCCGCGTTGGCGGCCGGCAACGCGGTGATCCTCAAACCGGCGCCCGAGACGCGCCGCATCGCCTGGGCGCTCGCCGAGCACCTCTGGGAGGCGGGCGTGCCGCGTGACCTCCTCCAGTACGTGGCGTGCGAGGACGATGAGGTCGGCCGGCACCTGGTGACCCACCCGGACGTGGCCAGCGTCGTGCTCACCGGTTCGTACGAGACGGCGCAGGTGTTCACGCGCTGGAAGCCCGACATCCACCTGCTCGCCGAGACCAGCGGCAAGAACGCTCTGATCGTCACGGCTGCGGCCGACATCGACGGCGCATTGCGAGACCTCGTGCGGTCCGCGTTCGGTCACGCCGGCCAGAAGTGCTCGGCGGCGAGCCTCGCCATCGTCGAGGCATCGGTCTACGACGATCCCACGTTCGAGCAGCGTCTCGCCGATGCGGTGCGTAGCCTTGTGGTCGGCTGGCCGGCGGATGCTGCCACGGTGATGGGGCCACTGATCAACCCGCCGACCGGACCGCTGCAGCGCGCCCTCACCACGCTGGACGAGGGCGAGCGCTGGGTCGTGGAACCACGGCCGCTCGAAGGCGATCCCTCAGCGCGGCTGTGGTCACCGGGCGTGAAGACGGGCGTCGCCGAGGGTTCGTGGTTCCATCTCACCGAGTGCTTCGGTCCGGTGCTCGGCGTGATGCGCGCCCGCGACCTGGATCACGCGATCGCGCTCCAGAACGCAACGCCGTACGGCCTCACCGGCGGCATCCACTCCCTGGACCCGGCAGAGGTGCGCCACTGGCTCGCCGAGGTCGAGGTGGGCAACGCCTACATCAACCGCCACATCACCGGCGCCGTCGTGAGGCGCCAGCCGTTCGGTGGCTGGAAACGATCGTCCATCGGCTGTGGCACCAAGGCGGGCGGACCCGACTACATCCTCGGCCTGTGCCACGTCAGCAGTCCCGTTGATTTCGCCGAGCCCGCCGAGATCGCTCGCTCGTTCGATACCTGGTGGGCCACTTGGTTCGGTGTCGATCACGACCCGAGCGGTCTCCACAGTGAGCGCAACATCCTGCGCTACCGGCCGCTGAACGGCGTGCTGTTGCGCATCGGCGCACACACACCCGCCAACTCGGTCACCATCGCCCGCGCCGCCGCGGCCCGCTGTGGGGTACACCTCACGGTGTCCGACGCGGCCAACGAGACAGAGGCAGCGCTACAGGCTCGGTTGACCACGATCGGGCCAGAGCGGGTGCGCAGCCTCGTGACGGTCAGTGACGAGATGCGCCTCTGGCTGCTCGACCACACCATCGGCCTCGACTCCACGCCAGTGTCCGCGCACGGGCGGGTGGAGCTGGGGCGTTGGTTGAAGGAGCAGGCGATCAGCGAGACCACCCATCGCTACGGCAGGCTGACCCCGTCGGTTTTCGACTGATCCGGCCTTGACTGATCCGGCTTGGACCGATCGGTGTGACCCGGGCCGCGCCCGAGCAGCCATTCGGCCTCGGCCTCGCCCATCGGCGTGGACGGCTGTCCGTTGACCATCGGCCACAGCTCCTCGGCAACTCGTCGGTAGTTGCCCGTTGCGCCCAGCTCACCGAGGATCGCGTACAGGCCGAGGTTGATCCGCTGGATGAAGACGAAGGACTTCGGCACGGTGGCGTATTGCGAGATCGGGCTGTCGCGGTCGAAGGTGTGGCGGACGATGTTGGAGCTGTACTCCGAAGTCCACGTCATCACCCGGTCATCGCGCACCGGCTCGTAGAAGTGGGAGAAGTACTCGCCGGCTTCGAGGGTGTCGATCGGGGCGTGCTTCTGCAGCAGGCCGGCGTCTTCGATCACCCGCCGAAAGCCCTCGTGGTCGTGATCGATTGCGGCCGCCTTGACCATCGACTCGAACGTGTGCAACTCGGCGTCGGTGAAGTGCTTGACGAGACCGAAATCGAGGAACGACACCTTCCCGTCGCCGTGGAAAAGGTAGTTCCCCGGATGTGGATCGCCGTTGAAGGCCTTGAACCGGTACAGGCTGCGGAACACGAACCGGAAGATGGCCTCGGCGGCGAGATCGCGCTCGTGCTGATCCCAGGTCAGCAGCTCGCTCCAGGTCGAGCCCACCACGAGCTCGGTGGTGAGCACGCGAGCGCTGGAGAGCCGATCGATGACCTCGGGCACATGGAAGAAAGGATGATCGCGGTAGTACTCGTGGAACTCGCGCTGGTTGCGTGCTTCACGGTTGTAGTCCAGCTCCTCGGTGAGCCGGCTCTTGATCTCCTCCACCATCTCGCTCGGGTCGAGTCCGCCGAAGCCCTGCTTCAGGATCGCACCGAGCAACTCGGTGTTGCGCAGATCGGATTCGATGGCGACGTCGACGCCGGGGTACTGCACCTTCACGGCGACGGCCCGTTCGTGACCCGTGGCCGGATCCACGATGATCGCCCGGTGCACCTGGCCGATCGAGGCAGCGGCAATCGGCTCAGGATCGAACGTGACGAACAGGTTGGCGATGGGCTCGCCGAACTCCTGCTCGATGACGCCCCGGGCAAGCTCGTAGCTCATCGGCGGAGCGTTCGACTGCAGCGTGGACAGGGCCAGTCGCAGCGGCTCGGGCAGGCCTTCGTCGAGGTAGCTGGCCATCTGGCCGAGCTTCATCAGCGCGCCCTTCATCTGCCCTAATCGTTCGGCGATCTGCTCGGCCGTCTTCAGCTCACGGTCTCGGTCCAGCTCGATCCGCCGCTCTGCACTGGCAAACAGCTTGCGGGCGCTGGTGCTGGCGTACGTCGCACCGACCTTGACGCCCAGCGTGGCCAACTGCGTGTTGCGACCGGTGCGGTTGCGGCGCCCGATCGCTGCGCCGGTGCGTGACCGACGCTTGGCCCGCACGACCGCTGCAGTGCCCACTGCGGC
>JAYTSB010000576.1:0-2720 GCA_043745825.1 Actinomycetota bacterium
GACAGCGGTGAGATCGCGTTCCTGCCCGGGCACGCGCCGTTCCTCGGCGCGCTCGTGGAGAACCACACGCGCATCTACCTGGCCGACGGCTCCATCACCGACGTCGCCGTGCACGGTGGCTTCGTGGAGGTGAGCAACAACAAGGTCAACATCTTGTCGGATGTTGCCGAGCTCGCCGACCAGATCGACCGCGCTCGCGCCGTGCGCGCCAAGGATCGAGCCGAGGAGACGCTGCGGCACGAGGTCGATGCCGAGACCGAGGCCGCATTGGCCAGGGCTCACGCCCGGCTCAACGCAACGGGCGGTCTCACCGGCACCAACGCCGGCAACCACTGATCGGTGCTCGTTCGCAGGCTCTGGCCGACGGAGGAAGCGTCGTGATCAGGTGTCGTCAAGCCGCCGTCGCCTTCGTGGTCGCTGTACTCGCTGCCCTGTTCGTTCTGCCGAGTACTGCGCTCGCCCATTCCGAGCTGCTGCAGGCAGATCCCGCCCCCGGGTCGGTGCTGGACACTGCACCCCGCTCCATCACCCTCACGTTCAGCGAGCCGATGGAGATCAGCCCCGGGGCGATCCGCCTGTTCGATGGTTCGGGCCGAGCGGTGGAGATCGGCGCTGCGAACCACCCCGGTGGCGCCGACACGTTGGTGACCGCCTTACTCGGCGAGTTGCCGAACGGCTCGTACATCGTGGACTGGCGCCTGGTGTCTGCAGACTCGCACCCGGTGCAGGGTGCCTACACCTTCCAGGTCGGCCCGACGGCCGACCTGCAGTCCGGCATCCTCGACGGCATCGTCGGACGCAACAGCACGAACCGCGCCGCGAGTGCTGCGTTGGCCATCACCCGTGGGCTCGTGATCGTGTCCATCGCCGTCGTGTTCGGGGGGCTCGTGGCCATCGGCTGGGGCATCGTCGGCGACAATCGCCGCGTGTGTCGATCACCAGCGCTGCGAGCAGCCTGATCGAGCCGGACACCGTGACGGTGGCGATCAACGATCCGGGCCGAGACGTCGCACCGACCCAGGTACCCGTGACCCGCAGCGGCGCCGGCCACTTCACCGCGTCTGCCACGTTCCCCTACGCAGCCACCTGGTCCGTCGTGGTCACCGCTCGGTACGGCATCGACGAAGTGCAGTTCGACACCCGCGTCCCGATTCGCTGAACCACCGGAGCGGACCGGGCGGTGACCGGATCAGGGTTCGGGCGTACAGTGACGCGATGTCGAACTATCCGTTCCTGTCGGCGTTGGTCACTGGTGCGTCCAGCGGCATCGGTGAGGCGATGGCCCATCAGCTCGGCCAGGCCGGCGTGCCGACGGTCGTGGTGGCCCGGCGTGCCGACCGCCTGGAAGATCTCGCCGCCCGGTACGACGGCTTCGAGGTGCTGGCCGCCGATCTGAACGATGCCGACGACCTTGCGATGGTGTGTGCCCGCGTGCAGAGCGAGACCGAACCGATCGAGCTCGTTGTCAACAACGCCGGGTTCGGCAGCAGCGGCCCGTTCCACGAGCTGGAGCCCCAGCGTCTGCACGACGAGATCGGGTTGAACGTTCAGGCCCTCACCCGCTTGTCGCATGCGGCGCTGTCGGTGATGGTGCCCCGTCGTCGTGGCTTCCTGCTCAACGTCAGCAGCGTGGCCTCGTTCCAGGCGGCGCCGAAGCTGGCCGTGTATGCGGCAACGAAGGCCTACGTCACCAGCCTCACCGAGAGCCTGCACGAGGAGATGCGCGGCACCGGGGTGCACGTGACGGCGCTGTGCCCGGGGCTCACCAGGACCGAGTTCCAGAGCGTCAGCAGCGGGGGCGGGCACGCGATGAACTACCCGGGGCTGGCCTGGCTGAACGTGGACGACGTCGCCCGCGCCGGCCTCGAAGACGTCGCCGCCGGCCACGCCACCTCCGTGCCCGGCCTGTTCTACAAGGGTCTGACGATGGTGAGCGGCTTCACGCCGCGCGCCGTTTCACGGCGTCTCAGCTCGTTGATCCAGCGCGACTGAACCAGGACGGGCGCCCCGTCACTCGTAGTCGACGGAGGCGAAGGTCTTCAACTTGTCGATCTTGTGGTGGGCGTCGATCAGGCGCACGGTGCCCGACTGCGAGCGCATCACCAGCGACTGGGTGTGTGCGCCCAGCGCGTCGTACCGCACGCCACGGAGCAGTGCTCCGTTGGTGATGCCCGTGGCGGCGAAGAAGCAGTTGTCGCCCTTGACGAGATCGCTGGTGGTCAGGATCTGGCTGAGGTCGTAGCCGGCGGCGATGGCCGCATCGCGCTCTTCGTCGTTGCGCGGGTAGAGCCGGCCCTGGATCTCGCCGCCCATGCACTTCAATGCGGCGGCGGCTGTCACGCCTTCGGGGGTACCGCCGATGCCGATCAGGACGTCGACGCCGGCGTCGGGCCAGCACGTCGCGATCGCGCCGTAGATGTCCCCGTCGGCGATGAGCTGGATGCGGGCGCCGCTGGCGCGCACCTCTTCGATCAGCGGGGCGTGACGGGGCCGGTCGAGGATCATCACGGTGAGGTCGCGAACCGTGGTGCGCTTGGCCTTCGCGATCCAACGCAGGTTCTGGGTCGCGGTGGCACTGACGTCGATGGCCCCCGCCGCTTCTGGTCCAACGGCGATCTTCTCCATGTACACGCACGGGCCGGGGTTGAACATCGTGCCCCGCTCGCTCACCGCGATCACGGCAAGAGCGTTGTCCTTGCCGAGCGCGGTGAGCGTCGTGC
>JAYTSB010000577.1:0-2055 GCA_043745825.1 Actinomycetota bacterium
TAGTCGTAGACCCCGGCGATGCCGACGTGGGCGAGGGCTGCTGCGTGTCGAGCCTCGGCTCGGAAGCGTTCGACGAACTCCGGCGCATCGAGCAGCTCGGCCTTCAGCACCTTCGCGGCCACCGTCCGGCGCAGCACTTGGTCCTGAGCAGTCCAGACTTCGCCCATCCCACCGATCGCAATGCGTTCGGTCAGAACGTATCGATGTCCCAGCACCAAGCCGGCGGACGGTTGCATGGCTCTCCTCGTGGACGCGGGGGCACGACGCCCTGTGCGGCCGTCGATGAATACCCGATCGTGGCGCGTTTCCTACATCGATGCCAGTCGCCGCCGTCGGAACGATTCGGTGCCCGCGACAGAACGCCCGCGACAGACTGGCCCCGCGACAGACTGGACGGATGCGCACAACCGCCGAAAACGTCCCGGTGCCCAACGACTCCGTGAACGCCTTCGTCGGTGCCCCCTCGCTGCTGGTCGAAGGGGCGCAGGCGGGACCGCTTGCCGGGTGCACGCTCGCCGTCAAGGACCTGTTCGATGTGGCCGGCACGGTCACGGGGGCCGGCAATCCAACATTCGCTGCGGGTCGGCCGTCCGCAACGGTCAACGCCACGGCAGTGCAGGCACTGGTCGATGCCGGCGCAACGGTTGTCGGCAAGACGATCACCGACGAGCTCGCCTACTCCCTCAACGGCACGAACGTGCACTTCGGCACGCCGCTCAACGTGGCAGCCCCCGGCCGGGTACCCGGCGGTTCGTCGGCCGGTTCGGCTGCAGCCGTTGCCGCCGGCATCGTCGATCTCGCCCTCGGTACGGACACGGGCGGTTCGGTGCGCATCCCTGCCAGTTATTGCGGCGTCATCGGCTGGCGTCCCACCCACGGTGTCGTGTCGTCACACGGCGTCGTCCCGTTGGCCCCGTCGTTCGACACTGTGGGCGCGTTTGCGCGCAACGCCGATCTGTTGCTCGCTGCTGCGGAGGTACTGCTGCCGGCCGATGCTGCAGATGACCACGGAGTGCCGCCTGCGGCGATCCACATCCTCGGCGAGACCGACGCCGACGCAGCGAACGAAGTCAGCGACGAGATGCATCGCGTCGCCGAGCTACTCGGTGCTACGGAGACGCTGTGGTCGGGCTGCGATCTCGACGTGGCAATGGCAGCATTCCGGGCCATGCAGGGTCGCGAGGCATGGAACGCGCACGGGGAATGGATTCTCAGCGCGCAGCCGGCCTTCGGTCCGGGCATCGCCGCTCGGTTCGAGGCGGCCTCGCGCGTGACCGACGCTGAGGTCGCCGCCGGTCGTGTCGTACGCGCGGACGTGATCGCCAAGATGCATGTGGCGACGGCCGGCGGACGCATCCTGCTCATGCCGGGTGCGGCCGGCCCGGCACCAGCGCCCCAGTCCGACCGCGCCGCGCTCGAGCTGCAGCGCACACGCACCCTCCGGCTCACCTGCATCGCCGGTCTGTCGGGCGCCCCGGTGGTGGTTCTCCCGCTCGGCACGATCGACGGGCTCCCGCTCGGAGTGGCGCTGCTGGGTTCGCCCGGCGGCGATCGTGCCCTCCTCCGCCTCGCTCACACACTTATGCGTCAGCAGCCACGCGGGCGATGAAGTCATTGGCGAGACCCGTCCAGCTCGACAGTTCTGCTGCCGTGCTCGCGACCACGAGTTCGGCACATGGCATGAGATCGCAGAGCTGCTGCGCCGTGGTCAACGGATGGCCGGTGTCGCCAGTCCAGGCCAGGATCAGCGTCGGAGCGGTGATCGCCGCGACGGCTTCACGGGTGGGGAGATCTGCGTGCGCTGCGCCACGCAAGACCGTCGCGAGACGATGAGGATCGGTCCCACGCTGGTTTCTTTCATTCTCCTCCAGCACGTCTTGGCGGCCCACCAACGGGTCCGGTGGTGGGATGGCCGCAGATGGCTCGATGAGGGCTTCGATGCCGCCACGCTCGACGAGATCGGCCATCTGTGCCCAGATCGCGACCCGTTCCTGACGGCTCTCCCACGCGGTCGGCGGAATGGCAAGGATCAACGCCTGGATGCGGCGCGGTGCA
>JAYTSB010000578.1:0-2085 GCA_043745825.1 Actinomycetota bacterium
TCGAGGTCGAGATCTGGCAGCGGGCGACGCGCTTGGGAGATGTCGGCGTCGCTGCGGTCATCTCCGTGGCCCAACTGGTGGTGCTCGGCGCTGCCGTGCTGTGGTTCACCCGCATCCAGGCCCGGCGGCGGCGGGCCCTCGGCCTGCGCCCGCTCAGCATTCGGCGACGTGTGCGTGGGGCCCGCCAACGCGCGACTGTCATCGCCGTGTGTGTCGCGATCGTCGTCACCATCGGGACGCCCCTCGTCGCGCTGGTGGAGCGCAGCATGCGAACCATCGACGGCGGCCACACCCTGTCCGCCTGGCGCGCCGTGTTCGCCGGTGGCACCAGAGCGGCCGCGCGACCCACCGCCGCCGCATCGTTGGACCCGCTGGGTTCGCTGACCACGTCGCTGCGGTTCGCCGTCGTTGCCACCCTGTTGAGCGTGGCGATCGGCGGGTGCGCCGCCCTCGCGATCGCCGCCAGCGGCCGCGCCGGCAGGGTCCTCGACGCGGGCGTGATGCTGCCCCTCGGAACGAGCGCAGTGACCATCGGCTTCGGCCTGCTGGTTGCGTTCTCCACGTCCCCGCTGGACTGGCGATCGGCTCCCCTGCTGATCCCGCTCGGCCACGCCCTCGTCGCCACCCCGTTCGTGGTGCGAGCTCTGCTGCCCACCCTGCGCGCCATCGCTCCGTCGCTACGCGACGCCGCCGCAACACTGGGCGCATCACCGGTGCGCGTGTGGCGCGAGATCGACCTCCGCATCATGCTGTCCCCGCTGCTGACCGGCGTTGGCTTCGCCGCGGCGATCTCGCTCGGTGAGTTCGGCGCCACCACGTTCCTCACCCGTCAGGGCCGCGCCACCCTTCCAATCGCAGTCGAGCAACTGCTCAACCGACCGGGCGCAGCACTGCACGCTCAGGGCTACGTGCTCGCGTCGGTGCTGGCGGCGCTCACGTTCGCAGTCATCGCCGGCGTCGAGCTGCTGCGTGCCAGGATTCGCCGTGCTTGAGGTTCGCCATGCTTGAGGTTCGGGCGGTGACGGTGCAGTTCGGGTCGCGCCGTGTGCTGGACGATGTGTCACTCATCGTGGCCGACAACGAGGTGGTCGCGCTCCTCGGACCCTCCGGCTCGGGCAAGAGCACGCTGCTGCGGGTCATCGCCGGCCTGATCGCGCCTGATGCGGGCGAGATCCTGCTGAACGGTGTGAGGGTCACGGCGATGCAGACGCACCGGCGCAACGTCGGCCTCGTGTTCCAGGACGAGCAGCTGTTCCCGCACCGCTCCGTCGGCCAGAACGTGGAGTTCGGCCTGCGCATGCAGGGGGTGCCGGCGAGCCGGCGCCGCGAGCGGGTGGCCGATCTGCTGCAACTCGTTGGACTGACCGGCTTTGCCGATCGGCGGGTGACGGAGCTCTCCGGCGGCGAAGCCAAGCGCGTGGCCCTCGCGCGGACGTTGGCGCCCGAACCGCGCCTGGTGTTGCTGGACGAGCCACTCACCGGGCTGGACCGCGAGCTCCACGATCAGCTCGCCGTCGAGCTCGGCCGGCTCCTGCGTGTCACCGGCACCACGGCCTTGCTGGTGACTCACGACCGAGTCGAGGCGGCCGCCATCGCTGATCGTGTCGTGGAGCTCGCCGACCTCTGATCTGCGCCCGCCCGCGGTCACCCCGAGCGGGTGATGATCTCCAGCTCCGCTCGTGCGGCGTGCACGGCCCTCACGACGTCCAGCGCTTCACGGGCCTGACGGCTCCGTAGCTGGTTCTGTGCCAACCAGTTGTTCGGCTGCGAATACGCCGATCGCAGCGCGATTCGGCGGATGCGCTCGGTGCATCGCACGGCCAGGTCATCCAGACGACGGACCTCGGCGACGAAGGCGCGCACTTGCGCCACGGACTCTGCGTCGTGCTCACGCAGCACAACATCGACCATGCCACCCGATGTGCCGACGGACCGGGCAAGGTCACTGGACACGAGGTGGTCGACCACCCGCACGAGATCGCGACGCAAGCCAGCCCACGCCTTGGCGATGTTGTCCAATGCCGGGGCGGGCACATCGGCGAGCGACCAGTCGGCGCCACCTCTCGGCGGGCGGCCGATTGCGAC
>JAYTSB010000579.1:0-2385 GCA_043745825.1 Actinomycetota bacterium
GGGATGGTAGGCGGCCACGGGGTCAGAGGCCCCCGACTCGTGCAGACGGTTGGTCTTGTAGTCCACCACCACAAACCTCTGCTCGCCCGCGACCTCGACCCGGAACACGCCATCGATCGAGCCGTGCATCCACCCGGCCAGGTCGAGGCCGGCGAAGTCGCGGGCCAGCTGCCTGGCAAAGGGAACGACTGGATCCTGCTTGGGGAGATGCGCCAGCAACACCCGGCCGATCGAGCCGGCGGTGATGACTCCACTCGCCTGCACGATGGGTAGGTCGAAGGTCAGCTCGGCCAGTCGGTCGCGCGGCGCCAGCTCGGCCAGCGCACGCCCATCGAACAGCGGCCCGAGCGGCGTGCGCACCGCAGCGACGAGACCATCGACCACGGCACCTGTGGTCGAACCCAGGTCCAAGCCTTCCCGAACAGCGTGCTCGGTCACCAGGGCGCGGACCGTACCGGGGAGATCGTCCACGGTGAAGTCGAGTTGCTCCAGCACGGCGTGCACGAACGTGCCGAATCGGGTGCCGCCGGCGACGTCGGCGAGATGGGCCGTTGGTCCGACGTCGAGCAGCGTGAGCTGGTCGGCCACGGTGGCTTCGCCGGCCTCCTCCGCTGCGCCGTCGGCGTCGTCCGCCGGCTCGTCGAAACCACCGCGCTCGGTCGGGTCGTTGGTCGGGTCGCCGGTGGACGCGCTGGTGGGCGCATCGGCCGGCACGTCGGCGCTCATCCGGCTGAACGACCATCGGGTCCAGCGCGGGTCGATCACGGTGCGGCCGTTTGCCACGGCGGCCGCAGCGAGCGGCAGTGCCGACGCCGCCGCGTGCCCGGCCCACACCCCGGGCTCGACGCGTGCCGGTATCACCGTGCAGGAGATCGTGCCGTCGCTGTGGCGCGCCAGCATCTGGATCTGTTCGGTGACGGCGGTGTCGCGCAGCGTCTGGTAGGTCGGCTTCTCGATCTTCGGACCGGGACTGCGCGGGCGCGGCGTCAGGTCGTAATCGGTGTTCTGCACCGGCCCGGCGCCGTACCGATCGGTGACCACGCGCGCCAGGGCCGACGTACTCGCGTTCTTCGCGGACGCCCACCAGAGCTCCACTCGGTGGCGTGCCCGGGTGAGCGCCACGTACAGCAGGCGTAGCTCGTCACCCTCGACCTCGAGCATGGCGCGATGGCGGCGCAGGTCCTGGTGATCGCGCGACATCGGATCATCGGTTTGGGCCAAGCCGCCGTCCCAACCAATGCGTGAGGCCAGGTCGAGGACTCGTGCCCCGGCCGGGTCCGGGTACGAGTACGGGGTGCGCACGATGCCGCGCGGCTTGAACCCGAACGGCAACAGCACGATGGGATATTCGAGGCCCTTCGCCGAGTGGATCGTGGTGATCTGCACCGCCAACGCGTCGGAGTCAATGCGCCGCATCGACGCCTCGTTTCGGTCATCGGTGTCGCTGATCAGCTGATCGAGCACCCGCAGAACCTGGGCGGGATCGGCGGGTCGGCCCTGAAGGGCAGCGGTGAGCAGCTCGCTGATGTGATCGAGATCGGTGAGGTGACGGTCGCCGCCCTCGCGGCCGAGCACGGTGTCCACCAGTCCGGCGACGGCATCGCCCGGTGTGCGCACCCCGGCCTTCAGCTCCTCGTAGAACGCGCTCACACCCACGGCCCGCATCCGGTCGGCCAGCTCGGCGACCCGCGACTGCAGATCGGCCAGGACGCGGTCGTCGGCGGTGAACTCGAGGACGTCGGTGTGCAGGAACCATCCGAGAGCCGCGGCGCGCACCAGCGGGGCCTGATAGGGCTGGGCGAGCGCGGTGAGCAGCAGCCGCCATTGCAGCGCCGCCGGTGACTGCAGCACACTGCCGGTGCGCGTGCGCACCGCGGGGATGCGGGCTCGGCGCAGCGCAGCGGCAACGTGGTTGGCGTCTGCGTGCGAGCTCACGAGCACAGCGATGTCGCCGGGTTGCACCCGCTTCCTCTCGCCCTCGTCGCCCGATTCGTCGTCCAGGAAAGCATGGTCGAGCAGGGCGATCACCCGGGCGACGAGATCGTCGAGCACGAGGCTGCGCACGAGCGGCATCGTCAGGTCCTTGCCGGCTGCGCCCCGCAGCGTGTCGTCCAGCGGCACCAGCCTGAGGTGCACCGCAGCGTCGTCGCCCGTGCCGTGCAACGCGGTGGCCGACGCGCCGGGCCGGGGTTGCACGGGCACGAACCGGATCCGCCGATCGCCGAGTGTGGCGCCGTCGAGCAGGGTGGTCAGACCGTCGAGCACGGCCCGATCGGAGCGGTGGTTGGTGGTGAGCCCGAGGGTGGTGGCGGAGTCCACGGCCTCCAGGTAGGCGTGCACGTCGGCACCGCGGAAGCGGTAGATCGCCTGTTTGGGATCGCCCAC
>JAYTSB010000580.1:0-2877 GCA_043745825.1 Actinomycetota bacterium
GCGTCGCACAACCCCTACTCGGACAACGGTGTGAAGGTCTTCGCCCCGGGTGGTGTGAAGCTCAGCGATGACGTCGAGCGTCAGATCGAGGCCCAGCTCGAGCTCGGTCTCGGCGTGCTCGCCGCCCCCGGGGGTGCCTCGAACGACGAACCAGCCGAGAAGGGCGCGGACACGTCGACGGTGGGCCAGCACCTCGACGATGCCTACGTCCGCCACGTGATCTCGTTGTTCCCCGAGGGAATGCTGACGGGCCTGCGGTTGGTGCTCGACTGCGCGAATGGGGCGATGAGCACCGTTGCGCCGGCGGTTGCAGGCGCGCTCGGGGCCGACGTCACGGTGATCAACGCAGCGCCGGACGGCGTCAACATCAACGCCGACTGCGGTGCCACGCACACCGCGGGGCTGGCGGCTGCGGTGTTGGCCGGTGGCGCCGATGCCGGTCTTGCCTTCGACGGCGACGGCGACCGGGTGATTGCCATCGACCAGGAGGGCCGCATCGTGGACGGCGACCGCCTCATCGCCCTCGGTGCGCTGCAGCTGCGCAGCGAAGGTGCCCTCACCAACGACACGGTGGTGGTGACGGTGATGAGCAACCTCGGCTTCCATCGGGCGATGCGCGAAGCCGGCCTCAACGTGGAGACCACTGCAGTGGGGGACCGCTATGTGCTCGAAGCGCTCGAGGCCGGCGATTACGCGATCGGTGGCGAACAGAGTGGGCACGTCATCTACCGGCATCTGGCCAGCACGGGCGACGGTCTGCTGGCCGGCTTGAAGCTGCTCCAGCGGGTGCAGGAGTCGGGCACCTCGCTCGCCGAACTGGCCGGTGCTGTGATGACCACGTATCCGCAGGTGCTCGTGAACGTGCGGGTGGCCGAGCGTCACCCCGCGATCGCAACCGAGCTGGCCAACGAGGTGAGCGCGATCGAGGCCGAGCTGGGGGACAACGGTCGGGTCCTGCTGCGCGCCAGCGGCACCGAGCCGTTGATCCGCGTCATGGTGGAGGCCGAGACACACGATCTCGCGGTGCAACTCGCCGAGCGGCTGGCCGCCGTGGTGCGCGCCCGCTACGGCTGAGGCCGCCCCGGACGTCTGCGTCGCCGGCGGTAGCCTGCTGGCCATGTGTGGGATCATCGCGATTCACAGCCGGCCGTCGAAGCGCCCGGCACCGACCGCAGCGGAGATCATCCAAGGTCTCGACACCGCAGTGTCCGCCGCGGCGGACATCGGCTCCGTGGCGGATCGCACGGCCGACGTCGACAGGTCGCTACGTGGTGTGGCCGGCGTGTGCGCACTGGTGGGTCGCCACGAGTTGACGGCAGCCATCACCGCCCGGCTCGACCAGCTCGATGCAGTGATCGCCGCGGAGGAAGCCCGACTCGAGCAGGCCCACTCGTTGTCGGCCGACGACGTGGAGCGAGCGAGCGCCACCCTCGTGCGCCTGCGCGACGGCGTGTGGTCGATCCGCCACGATCGCCTTCGTGCGGCCTGGATGGTGGACGAGCTCGCCGGGCGGGCGGCCGGTCAGGCTGCGCTCGCCGGATACTTCGCGATCCAGCAGGCGCTGTCCGCACTCGACCGGTTGGAGGTCCGTGGCCGTGACTCGGCCGGCGTGCACCTCTACGTGTGGAACCACGGCCTCGTCGCCGACGACCCGGCGGTGTTGGCGCTGCTGGCCGGCCGGAACGAGAACCCGCTGTTCCTGAACGGCTCGGTCCGCATCGCCGGTCAGAGTCTGAGCTTGGTGTACAAGGCTGCCGTGGAGATCGGCGAACTCGGTGACAACACCCGCCATCTGCGCCGGTCCATCATCGCTGACGATCTACTGCGCCTTGCGCTCTCCGCGCCACACGCGCGGCTGACTCTGCTCGGGCACACCCGTTGGGCCAGTGTCGGCATCATCAGCGAGGCCAACTGCCATCCGCTGAACAGTGAGGAACTGGAAGCCACGTACGACGACGGCCCGTACGTGGTTGGCGCGCTCAACGGCGATGTGGACAACCATGCCGACTTGAAGGTGGAGCACGGGCTGCGCATTGCCGGACCGATCACCACCGACGCCAAGGTGATCCCCGCCCTCGTGTCGCGCCTGTCGCACGAGACCGGCGGCGACCTGACCGAGGCGTTCCGCCGTACCGTTGCGAGCTTCGAAGGCAGCGTCGCCATCGGTGCGGCATCGGCAGACCACCCCGAGGAACTCTTCCTGGCGTTGCGTGGCAGCGGCCAAGCCCTGTACGTCGGCCTGGCCGAGGACGCATTCATCGTCGCCAGCGAGCCGTATGGCGTGGTGGAAGAGACCAGCCGATATGTGCGCATGGATGGCGAGACGCCGGCCGCGGTGGACCAGCCGAACAGCCGCGGCCAGGTGTTTGCGCTCGACGCAGCCCACGCCGGCGAGCTGGCCGGCATTCGCCGCATCTCCTACGACGGCACGGAGCTGCCGTTGTCCGAGTCCGAAATCGTGACCGCCGAGGTCACCACCCGCGACATCGACCGCGGCGAATCGCCCCACTTCCTGCTCAAGGAGATCAGCGAGGCCCCCAGCAGCTTCCGCAAGACGCTGCGCGGCAAGATCGTGGAGCGCGATGGCATGCTGCGGGCCGAGCTCGGCGAGCGGGCGCTGCCCGAGCACATCACCGACCGCCTCCGCAGCGGTGTGATCCGGCGCGTGCTGGTCATCGGCCAGGGCACCGCCGCCGTTGCCGGGCGCAGCGTGGCGAGCACACTCGACGCGCTGGTGGAGGGTCGTCTCGATGTGGATCCGGTGGTCGCCACCGAGCTCAGCGGCTTCGGCATGCGCCTCGACATGAGCGACACCCTGGTGATTGCCGTCAGCCAGAGCGGCACCACCACCGACACCAACCGCACGGTCGACCTCGT
>JAYTSB010000581.1:0-2022 GCA_043745825.1 Actinomycetota bacterium
AGCGGTGGTGGCCGTCGGCGATGACCACGGGAGCTGACCCGACGGCCGCTGTGATGGCGGCGACGCGCTCGGGATCAGTGACCCGTTCGACGATGTGGACCACGTCGTTCTCGTCGGTGCATTGGCCCATCGCCTCGCCCGGCTCGCGGAGGAGTTGGGTCAGACCGGTGGCCAGCGACAGGCCCCACACCGGTGAGAGGTTGGCGTGCGTGGCAATGGTGAGATCGAGCCGATCGGTCTTGGCCTTCGGGGTGGTGCGTTCGTGGGGAAGCACGCCCCCTGCGCCCTCGTCGACCACCTCCAGTCCGCCGAGGACACCAACGGTCTCCCGGTCGGTGCCTGCTTCGTCGACGAATTGCATCCGGTACAGGGTGAACGTCGGCGTCGGATCAGCCACCAGCACGCCTGCCTCCAGCCAGTCACCCAGTCGCTGCCCGGCTGCCTCATAGCGGCCAGGACCATCGGCTTCGTCCGGGACGTCGATGGCGACGATGTTGTGCGCATCGAGGGCGAGCAGCGCCTCCACGTCGGTGCGCGAGATCACATCGTACGGTGGGGCGGCAACGAGGTCGAGCGACTCATCGGGCGAGTAGCGCACAGCGGGAAACGGTTCGAAACGTGGCACCTGCACAGGTTGCCACCTCAGCTGCGAGACTCGCACATCATGTCTGCCTCGCTGCCCCCCGACAGTGTCCGCGTGCCCGCCGCCACCGAGCCGGACCGCTCAGCCCCGTTTCCGGTGCTGTGCGATCTTGATGGTGTGATCTGGCTCGCCCATCAACCCATCGCCGGCTCGGTCGAATCCATCGCCCGGCTGCGCGCCGGTGGACATCGGGTCCTGTTCGTGACCAATAACTCGGCGCTGCGGGTGGCCGATCAGGAGGACATCCTCGACCGGTTGGGCATCCCCGCTGGCGGTGACGTGCTGACGTCGGCCAACGCCGCTGCGCTCCTCGTCGAGCCAGGGGAGCGGGTGATGGTGTGCGGTGGTCCGGGCATCGTCGAGGCGCTCACGCACCGTGGCGCGTTGGTCATCGACGTCGGCGACGCAGCGGCCGTCGACGGCACCGGGTTCGACGCAGTGATGGTGGGCTTCCATCGCACGTTCGACTACGAGGGCATGCGGCGGGCCTCGGCTGCGGTCCGCGCCGGGGCTCGCCTGATCGGCACCAATGACGACGCCACGTATCCCACGCCGTCCGGGCCGATTCCGGGGGGCGGATCCATCCTCGTCGGCATCGCCACCGCAAGCGGTGTGGCACCGGTTGTTGCGGGCAAGCCGTACGCTCCGATGGCCGCGCTCGTACGCGTCGTGACCGGACTCGAGGACCTGCGCGATGCGGTCATGGTGGGTGATCGGCCGGACACGGACGGCCGTTTCGCCGAAACGCTGGGGTGCCGCTATGCGCATGTGTGGTCGGGCGTCACGGTCGCTGGTGCGGACGTCCAGCCTGTGCCGTGGCTGCAGGGGGCGAACCTCGCCGCGGTGACCGAACAACTGCTGCGGTGATGCCGCACGACACGACCTGATCGTGCTCGACGTGACCCATGACTGCTGCGGCCCAACGCCCTGCTCAGGGGTACTACGATGAAGACATGGCACAGAACGTGGTACGCAGACTCCTCGACTCCGGCATGCAGTTCACCGGTGACTCACAGGCCAAGGCCGAGAAGTTGGTGAAGGATCTCGTCAAAGCGGGAGAGGTGCGTCGCAAGGACGCCGAGGAAACCGTGCAGGCGCTGATCGCCCGGGGCAAGCAGACCAGTGATCAGCTGCTGTCGCAGGTGCAATCCGAGGTGGCCAAGCAGATGAGTCGATTCACCGACCGCATCGACGACGTGGAGGACCGGCTGGAGGACATCGCCGAGCGGATGGGTGTGAGGGCCAAGCGGGCGGCGCCGGTCAAGCGGGCGTCGTCTGCGGTCAAGCAAGCTGCGCCGGCGAAGAAGGCTGCGCCGGCGAAGAAGGCTGCGCCGGCGAAGAAGGCTGCGCCTGCGAAGAAGGCTGCGCCAGCGAAGAAG
>JAYTSB010000582.1:0-2085 GCA_043745825.1 Actinomycetota bacterium
GCCACCTCGCTGCGAAAGCCGGTGCTGTGGAGCTTGTCGAGATCCGGGATGATGGCCGCGATCGTGTCCGCAGTGGGTTGATAGGTGGGCGTCAAGCCGGTGAGCCGGCCCATCTCCTCGCACCAGTCCTCGATGCCTGCGACCTCATTGCCACCCCAGTTGACGATGGTGGCGGGCACCGACGCCAACGAGAGCAGGTAGGGCAACGAGCGAACGATGTCGTCGTTGTGGATCGGGGCGTAGTTCGTGGGCTGGTTGGTGTGCACGGCCACCGGCATGTTGCGCTCCATCATCATCAGGTGGAACGTCATCCATCCGTAGAGGTCGCCGTAGGGCACGCTCAGCCGGGCAATGACCGTGGGCAGGCCGAGACGCTTGGCGGTGTGCTTGACGAGCACCTCGCCGGCGATCTTGGAAATGCTGTACGTGGGCATCCCCGGCATGCGCCGGTGGCTGTCGCCGAGCGGGTCGGTCTCGCGGCGCGGGTTGTGGTCCTCGGGTTCGTACACGGCCGTGGACGAGCAGTGCAGGAACGCCTCGGCGTCGCGGCAGTGCTCCATCAGGTTGGCCGATCCTTCGGCGTTGGCGGCGAAGGCGAGCTCGAAGTCCATCGTCTTGGCGACCGCGAAGTGCAGGACGAGGTCGATGCCCTCGGGCACCTCGTCGAAGCGGCCTTTGGCGAGATCGATGCTGATCGTGTGCACGCCGCGGTCCTCGATCGGTTGGCGCTGTGCGGGGTCCTTGAAGCGGGCTGCGCCGTACACGGTGTTGTCGGCGGCGGCGAGGGCGGCCGCCACGGGGCCGGCCACCCAACCGGTGACACCCGTGACGAGGATGTTCTTGCCCGTGATCGGGGCGATGTGATCGGTCATGTCGGGTTCCTTACCAGAGTTGATCGGTGTACGCGTCGGTGCCGAAGACGGTCTGCTGCCACGGGGCGGTCCACAGGTGGGTGGCCAGGCCGCTCGCTTCGAGGTTGGCGCCGTAGCGCGCGTAGACCTCGTCCCATCCCTCGGTGGGGTGGTGGTCGAGGAAATGCATCTGCAGGAATCGACGGTCGGCGTTGGCCACGCGGGGCACGTCCGGTGGCGCATCATCGAGCAGCGGTAGCGGTGTGGCGTTGATGATCAAGTCGGGACCGCCGGGCTTGCCGATCGCGGTTGGCGCCCATGTGTCACGCGTCCACGCCTCGATGTCGGCATGGCTGACTCCGTCGGCCAACTCGCCGACGTTGACGACCAGGCCGGCGTAGTTGCGGTCGAGCGCCTGCTCGGCGGGCGTGCTCCACGCCCCGGACTGCACGGACCACTGGTTGTCGTAGAGCACGGTGTGGATGTGGGTGCGTTCCGGGAACATTCGCCCGGTGGCGTGCAGCATCTTCACGGTGTCCACGCTCCACCGGTTCCACTCGTCGTGGTGACCGTCGAGCACCCAGTACAGGGCGAGGTACGAACCGGTCAGAGGATCGGGTGTCATCGGCGTCTCGGCGGGATAACGGAGGTTCTTCAGTACGCGCGTGGCAACGAACCGATCGCCGGCGAAGCTGTTGGCCCCGGTGAGCACGCCACCGTAGAAGTGGTCGCGCTCGTACCAGCGGTTGTACTCCACCTCGTGTCCCCTGGTGGGCTCGACCATGGTGAACAGGATCGTGCCGAGCTTGATGACGTAGTCGCGTTCCACGCAGAGTTCCCCTTCCTCGCCCTGTGGCGAGCACCGAGAACCAACACTAACGACTCACTCACGGCGTTCTGACGTCGCGTCAGAAACCGGGAGAACAATCGGCAATGCCCGTCTACAGTGCGGCCCATGGCCGTCTCCCTCGCCGAACTCGTCGACCCGCCAACCACCGCGATCATCACGATGGAGATGCAGCGGGGCGTGTGCGGGGATCTTGCATCGATGGCTGCGCTCGCCGATGCCGTCACAGCAGCTGGGTCGATCCCGGCCACCGCCGGCCTGCTGCGCGCCGCTCGGGCGGCCGGTGTACCGGTGGTGCACTGCACCTTCAGCCTGCGTCCCGACCGCCTCGGCACGCCGATGAATGCCCCGCTCATCCAGGTGCTGGCCAGGAACCCGGATCACCTG